>NZ_JAGTUL010000040.1:0-34312 GCF_018224605.1 Shewanella sp. M16
CTGCGCTTTAAAACCGATACACAACAACGGTTTATTGTACGCTCGATGCAAAGCCGCTGTATTGAAGAAGACCAGCACAAACTCTATGCGTTTAGTGAGACGCTGCAAAGTGCCGGTGAGCGGATGAGCCGAGCCGCAAAAAACGAGCAGTAAGGACTGCTTTAATGAGCAAACATATTTGTGCTCATTAAAGTAGACCTTACGCTTGTGGTGGGAAGTTTAGCTATATCTGATTAGGAACTTGAAATCACTAGCGTAAGTATCCCAGTCACCATCTGTTATGGTGGTACCGTCTGGGTTTAGCACTGCAAAGTTGAATGTTTTTGACGTTGGAGTTAGTTGTATGATTGGACATAGAAACATTTTCCCACCAAAAAAGAATTTATCGACCAGGATAGACTTGTAGTGATTGTTCCGTCGCTTCATTGTGACTTGAATGACTGCTGGTGACGTTGCAACAGCAGATATGACCTCGTTTCCTAGTCCAGACTTGCGCTCTATCTTGAAAACTTTATTTGTTGATGAAACTGTTCCTGTGAGTAAAATTACTGATGGTTTCACTTCAGCAACGTTTGGTGTTTTTTGCTGCTTATATAATGAGTAATCAGATTTAATCTCTTTTAGTTGATCACCAAGCCCGATTAAATTAGCAATATATCTAGCTAGGATTTGATTACCCTCTTTTGTAAAATGTATGTTGTCGAACCTGTAAATATCAGTTGGAATGTTTTTGAAGAACTCAACTATATCAACAAACCCATCTCCAAGTTCATCTGCTACTTGTCGCAACGCATCAACATATTCTTGAGCTATCGCATTTGGCACCACAGCCTCTCCACTATAAGGTGTTGATAACCAAAGTATTTCGCATCCTTCATTTGATGATTTTGTTAAATTATTTAGTTCTCTAATATTATCTTTAAATGTTTCTACGCTCACACCTTTGTATGGGTCATTCGCCCCAACAATACAGATTAAAACGTCTGGCTGATATTGTGTAACTTTATCCGGCCACGCAGCGAGCAGCTGTGAAGATGAATACCCCCCAGAACCCGTCAGTTCCACTTCCGTTCGTTTGGATGCGACTCCGATCAGATTGTAAGTCATTTGTCCCGCAGGGTCAGGTGTATCAGATGCTTGTGTAAATGTATGAAATTTTAGCTCGTGTCGCTCACCGTCACGAGGAACAGTAATCTCAATTTGTCTGATGTCAAAACCTCGGAATTTTGTATCCGCAGATTTGTTCGTGAGTGTGGATATCTGTTCGACTCCGTCGATATCTACTTTGCAACTCATGCAATCTGGGAGATTGTTAGGATGCATGAGTTGCAAAAAATACATAGAGTCAGATTCACCGTCATTATAAACTGACATGCTAATCGCTGGGGCTATCGTGTCATTCACATTCATTCTAAATGATGCGACGCGGCCGCTAAATGGTAACAGCTGCTTTGCCGATGCCGCATTGAACCTGACTTCTGACATCTCACCAAGATAATCAATTTGGCCCGTGATGAATTGATCTTCTATAAAAGTAAAGCTGGGGTCTGCTTTTATAATTGCGTCTCTTAGCATGAATGACCACGATTTCATGCCTGAAAAACAATCTACTGCATGATTACGGAACGTAGTATCGTAATCTTGATAGTTGTAAGATAAGCTGTCCCCAGTGATTACAACAGTCTTCCCATCTTGTTGTAATCGCCCGCCAATCGCATTTAGTCTAGATAAAATGCTAGCATTTCTTATTATTGCACCATTGATCTCGATTGTTTTACCATCAATTTCATTCTTTATATACTCAAATGCTTTAGCTAAATGATCTTCTTTTGTTGGATCAAACACTATGCCCATTTCAGCCAATGCATTCTGAAATTCAGCAATGTTGTGGTTAAACCAATCTGCACCTGGATAGCTTGGGACGTTGTTGTCACCTGACTCAGTAAACCATCCAGGGACACCACTTAATGGCTTAGATGGTGGGCGAACGTCAGCTTGTGAACCATTGCGTAACGGATGCATGTTAACTCTCCTAATCGAAATTCATTTAAACGCCGTTTAAAGCGGGTTTATTGCTAATAAAAATGCCTAAACGGCGTAGTAAAACTCGTAAAATAATCCGCCCACTTTGTAACGCTGCAGCGTGCATTCGAGCACACGCGCATCGGACGTTAACAAAGGGGTCAATACATCGTCTAAACAGGTCATGTATGCGCCTGGTATGCCGTAAACATTTACTCGCAAGATGAAGCGGTATTTCTGTTCCCATAATGGGTAAGTGCATGAGCGCATGCAGTGGTGCGGGAACGTCTCATCAACCTCAACCGTAAAACCTAAATCGGTGGCTAACTTCTGGATATTCCACGCTTGTAAACCACCTTTGCGGTGATACTTCTCGACGACTGCATAGCGACGGTATTCAAGATTTGTTACTGGCTCTGCTACACACTCAGGTAAGCCCAAGTACTCTTCCCACTCAGGCAATAATTGCAGAGTTGACTCTGGGCGCATCTCAAACAGTAAATTGTCAGCGCTGGCCTCGGCGCGTTCTAACCGTGGCGCATAGCCTTGGGCGTACTTATATAAGTCGAGCGAAGTGGCACGTTGCCAAATAATGCCACGAGGCATTTGAGCCAGAATTGAGCTAGTCCACTGCGCTACGGAGTGCCCCATGTAATGGCTCCTAATGCATGCAGTTCGGTGGTTATCGCTGTGACATCAGCACTTAAATCGAGGGTGTAATCTGCTACACCTAACGTCGAACCAATGGCCGTTCGCACGGCACTTAATAGCAATATTGAGCCCGGGCTCAGTGTCTTAAAATAACCTTCAACACTGGCCTTAACGCTTTGCTGTAGTTCAATGTTGTCTGGCGTTAACGTGATCGCTAAATTGGTGGTCTTAAGAGTCAGTGGGATATAAACCGCCTCTATACCACCTGGGCGACCAACATCAGCACCCGTCGCTGGATCTGTGTGACGATAGATATACGCAGCCATTGCCACTTGATCTAAATACGTCGGTAAAATATCGGGGCGAGAATCGAATACAAATGCGTAGCCAACCGTTGCTGGCCCTTGATAATTGTCCACAGCCCAAGCGCGATCAACGCCTGCCACTTCACGGCACCAACTCACATAATCATGCACAGCACCACCCATTGGTGGGTTGCGCTTACGGAACAATAAACGCTCAAGCACTTTAAGGGGCGTTTCTAGATCTGCCCCACCTGTAATGCCGCCAGATATGCCATTTGGCTGAATGCCAGGCACAGTTGAAATTAACGTCAGCGTTTCGCCTGATGCTAAGTTACCTGCACCGCCTGCGGCCTCTGCTTCTACTTGTACAACTACATTGCCACCGGAGGGCGCATTCGATGACGTGACTCGATACAAGCGGCCATCTGAATACGTCATTACGGTGTCAATTGGGATAGTTACAGCGCCAACAAATGTGACTGGGCCTATTGCAGACGTGGCTAATTTTTGAATCACACCTTCAGAGCGGGCAACGTCAATAATCGTCTGATCTTCTGACTCTGACGACGGGATGATCTGGCGAACTATCCAGCTTTGAAAATCATATAAGTCGCGCAAGCTACCGCTTACCGCTGTATTTAATGCTTGTTCAATGCCGAACTTAGGCAGAATCGTATCGAGCGAGGCTTCAATGTCGATTAACCCGCTTTCAATCAGCGTTCGCAGCGTGGGAACATTAAATGGCACTTTGAGTCTCCCATCGTTTTGAAACAGTAAAAGATATAGCTGAGTTGTCAGGTTTAGTGATCGTGATATGCAATGCGAGCGTTTGAAACTTAGGGATCGAGCCTGTCACCTCAACACTCTTAGCAGTCACGCCATTGCCATCATCAACTAGCATCCATGCGAGGGCATCTTGCGCATACTTAACGGCTTTATTACGTACATCTGTTGTGAGCTTTTCGCGGTATAACAACCACAATTTAGAGCCCCAAGGTTTTGACGAAAAAGTATCGCCAGGCCAGCCTCTAAAATCTGTTGAGTTATCAGGTAATGTGTCTGAGCTATCAGCTCTAGCGTCAGTAAAGAGTGAGATCAAAACGAGGGAGGAAATGACGCTACTGGCATCTCCACCCTCGATGATTACACCTATATTTTTCATCATGTCGAACACGATGCTAACGCTCATAACTAACTCACTCTGGTGGTGTAGTCGGTCTGCTCTCAGCGTCTTTGTGGATGTGCCCAAGGTAAGTAATACTGTTCGCGCTTAAATCAGATCCAGTGATAACACTGTCTGAAGTAATACCGCTTACCGCATAAATACCTAGGTCTGTTGATATGCCACCAGTGACGTGTAAAGGACCTTGAATTAAAGACTCTGGTGAGATGATAGTGAATGAGTTGGAGGCATTGAAAATAACGTCGGTTGCTCCAATGGTGAAGCTGTTTTGGATTTCAAAAATAACATCAGTAGCAGTAAGAATAATCTTACCGTCTTTGGTTAAGCGGATTTTATGACCTTCAAGATGGTATAGAAAAACATCTCCAAGTTCACCCTGTGGCCGACATTTTTTATCTTCAACCGCAATCGCCACCAAGCCAGATAATGAGCCACCCAATGCCGCCACAATCGCCTCAGCACCTTCTGGTGGGTACGAACTCATACCATAGTTTTGGAAGCGTTCAATGTTGTCTGCTGATTCATCAGCATGCAGTTTTACTTGTAAGTTTTGGCGCTGCAAATCTTCAACTATGCCGCTGACCACTGCACGGGTTAGCATGCCCGTAATACGGCGGCGGATTGGTGCCAGCAAACGATCAATATAGCGTTCAGTTACCATTGTCCACCGCCTAATTTTGTTGCTTTAACAACTTCGGCAGGTATGTTCATGGCTTCTGGTTTTACAACACTAATCACCGCTAAACGGCCTGCATCGTCTTCGCTAAACATGATCGATGCAATTAGCATTTCTTCATCCAGCCCCATGATCTCGTCAATCACAGGCACTAGGGTATTGATGTTCCAAAGCTTGCCAGTTTGCGGTATCCGCCAGCCTGTTACGGTATATTCAGCTGTGTTTGATTTGCCAATGCTGCGCTGGCGTTCCCACTGACCGCGCTTAGCTGCACCTTCGGCGGTGGTGATTTCTTCATTAACAATAATCAGGGGACGATAGCGGCCAATCTCATTATCTTTTACGTCTGCTTTGATACCACCAACGGCTGAAATTGGGGACGAATCCCAATCCTTTCCATGTGCCGCGCCTGCGGCTTTAATAGTGAAATTGCTGTACCGCTGACGCCAGCTAAAACGCCCGCGAGCCGCTTTAACATTTTCACCCAGTATTAACGAAACACCCGCTTTAACTTTGCTTGCACGAGTGATCACTAAATTGCCAAAGGTATCGCTGGTTAGCAGCACGCCACGCTGTTTAGCCAAGCGCGATAACAGTTCATGCGGGGTTTCACCTTGTTCGATCTGAATGCGCTGGAACGGCTCACCTACATCAGTATTGACGATCACTTTAATGCCGAATGGCTTGCACACTATCTCAGCAATTTGGGTAATGGTCTGGCTATTAAACTGGCCGCTGGGGTAGTCAATCGAGCAATCAACTAAGTCTGCGGTCTTATCACGGCCACTGACGCTAATAGTCACAGTGGCATCATCATAACTGGGGATAAAGTCATCAACATAGCCGGTGATCACACGCTCACCGCCTATGTCTACAGTGCAGGCTTGGCCTTGTTTAATTGGCTCCATAAACTTTTTATACTGCTGTTCACTGCCTTGGTATTTCCATGTTAGCTCCAAGTCAAATGCGCCTGACATTGCATCAAGTGATCGCGTAACGCTAACCTTAGTCCAGCCTTCATAAATCTGGCCTCCGGCTTTTAATACGATTTCCTCACTCATTAGCTGATCACCTCAACCGTATCAGTCGGCAATATAAACGCAGGGTTACTAAAACCATTGCGCTGCACTATGCTGTCACGGCGTTCTGTATTACCCGTTTGCTGCCACGCGACCAAGGCAACTGGTACAGTCTCTTTTGCTTTATATAAAGAGACTTGCGGTAACAATTCGGCACGGCTGCGGGTATCGGCCAATACTGCTTGTCTCAATACGCGCATCTGACGCCACACTGACGAACTACCGCTTTCAACAGCAGCTGCTGCATAAAGAGCAAGTTGATCGGCAATGCCATAGCCAAGGCTTTTTAATTGTTGCCCAGTTAAGATCGCGTTGCGTTCTGCACCCGATAAGCTCTCAATTACTTGCGCTTCATCATTCAGTTTTTTAACAATCTCAGCATCACTTAACGCAGAACACTGAGCCACAATGGCACTGTTTAAGGTCAGCGTTTTAAAGGTTTGAGCATTCGACAGCATAGCGTCATTTTTTGAGGGGTTAGCAAACTTAGGCACAGATCCAGCCATGCCACCGTCACTTGATATATTGCGAGCAAGCCCACCTGTCACAGCGAGTTCGGCGCGCATACCGTCCCAACGGCTTTGCACATTTGAGTAAACATCTAAGGCTCGGATCGGGTCCTTTACAACGCCTTTGATATCCTCAAGCAAGCCCATCGTTTCACGCGCCAAATCGCCAGGGTAAGCGAGTAGATCACCAATGCTATCTTTGGTGCGCATTAAGCGATCAGTCCATTGGCGCAAGTCATCTGGTAATGAGGGTAAGCCGCGAGTTAGTTCATCTAAGTCATCTAAAAACTGATCAACCATATCGCCAACACCGTCCAATGTATTGGTATCAAAATTAGTGACAAAATCATTATTCACTGCATCTTTGGTTTTTTCTGCTTCGGTTTTTACTTGGGTAGCGGTATCAGATTTTGAATTGGGGAATAAGTTTTCACCCACTTCAAACACTTCAAAGTTAATAGTCGCAGTGCCATCAATGCGATTCACTAATTTATGGCTTACCTTACCGACTTGAACTTTACGAATACCAAACCAAGGGTGAACTAATTCCCCTGGTCCTTGTTTATTCAATGCCTCAAGAATGGCTTGTAATTGCTCAAAGTAATTCTCACCGACTACACGGCCACTAATACGCTCTTGCGTTAATACCTTGCCGTTGTCTTCGGTATAGCCAATTTCTTTTTTAGGGTAAGCGTGGGGGATAGCACGACGGCCACTTTCGCCGTCGGCCTCTTCAAGTAAAAATTCAACGCCCCGAAACGAGGCGGTTAAACGGTCTTCAAATGCCATTTAAAACTCCTTTGCGTGGGGTTAGTTGATGCCAGTATCTGAATCAACGGAGATGCCTTTAGGCACATAAACAGGGGTGACTTTGATACGGTCATCAGATACCGCAATTTTTAAATCTAACTTACTGCCCACCGCATTCATGTTATTCACTATGCTTGCGGCGTCACCGTTCTGCGCACCTGAGAACCATTTTTTAAAATCGTCAATCGCATCCAGCAGACCAGGCTGCACCGGAACACCTTTTGACAAGGAAGGATCAACAGAACCTGCACGGCGAATATTAACGGGTGAGAACTCATCGGCCATGCTGAAACCTAGTCCAACTGTTCCAAGCGTTGCTATTGTCTGACGATTGAAAAAGCGCGACGTTTTAGAAGGATTGGCTCCGGTATTTTTACCGCCCATCACATCTGTTATGTCAGTGCCACCACCCATACCACCCGCGCTCATGTTGACGACATACACAGGCATCACGCCCATATCTGTCATGCCACCTTTACCGCCAGCGCTGCCCTTGCTGCTGCCAAAAACGTTTTTGATTGAGCCTGCTAGGTCTAATCCTTTTTTAGCTGCAACTAAACCACCCACTACCCATAGGGCTGTCTCACCCCACTTGAGCCAGTTATCTATGGTTTTATCGTCTACCTCGTTAATTGCATCAGCGAGGTCTTGGATTGGTTTTGATAAGCGACTTTCAGCAAATTGACTAAATGAAGTGTTTAATGATTTAACTGCATTATTAAATTCAGCCGCATTTTTAGCGGCGGCTTTTTGGGTTTCACCATATTCACCAGTTGAGGTATTCATTTGCATTAATAGGTCTTTATTATCTTTCGAATATAAAGACGCCAAACCTTGCTTAGCTGTTGAATCAAAGACATCACCCAATTTCATTGGATCGTTTTTTGCCTTATCCATAATCTCTAATAATAATTCAACAGGTTCGCGCAACTCCTTTGTGCCTTTTTTAAATACATCTATACCTTGACGGCTTAAAAATTCGACTTTAGTTTTATCTGAAAAAGCTTCAAACACTCCTTGAATAGAGGTTAATGATTCGTTGGCGTCACCTTTAGTTTTTGCAAACAACTGAACCAATGAAGCCATTTGGGTAATGGCCGCAGGGCCTTTACCTTGATATACCGCAAATAACTGTTCTGATATGGCCGCTAAATCTTTTACGTTAACGCTACCCACAGCAAATTGACTGTATAAATCATCAATAGTATTCATTACCTGTTTAGCGTCTGTAATTCCTTTTTCGCGGAACTGGGCGAATAACGCACCACTAGATTTAGCATCTGCACCAAACGCTTGCATGAATAAGCCCATGTTCTCAAGGTTATTATTCACAAATTCAAAGTCGCCCGTCTTACCTAGCAGCTCGTCAACAGCGGCGGTAAATTGGGTGGTATCAATGCGGATGTCTTTTTGATTCGCTAACTCAAGGATGTTGCCTTTCAGCGTCGCGACTTGGTCATCAGTCAGTTTGGCGTTAGTACCTAGGCGGGTCATCTGCTCACTAAAGTTACCAATGCTGCGCACTGTGGCACCCGTAGCAAACGCCGCAGCAATCCCAACATAGCGATTGCCGAGCGTATCAATGCCACGGCCAGCCACTTCAGTAGAGCGCTTAATCATGGTCATTGCCGTGTCATTCTTTTTGGCAAAGTCACTCATCGATGTGCCGTACTGACGCGCTTTAGCAGCAAGGTTGCCCGCAAGATTTAAAATAATGTCTGTTTTAAGTTGCTGGGCCATGGATTAACTCTCTTAACTTTCGGTAGGTACGAACAAGGCGACGCAGGGACATTGCAGATGAGACGCTTAGCGCAATGCGAGAACTCATAGCAAGCTGTAAGTCCTCGCAAATATCGGCTAGCGCCTTAAGGTCGCCCCCGTTCTGCTAACTCCTGCATGATCAACTGGTCAAGTTCACTTACTTTGGCATGCAACAATTTGAAGTCGTCTGGGTGCAGCTTGCGCAGTTCCTTAATATTGATTGGCCCTTGCACCTTGCCGATATATTCCACTTGGCGCATTAACAGCTCTAAGCCATACATCACATCTGAGGTGTAGCAAATGGCTTTACCATCTTGGATTATCACTTTCTCGGCTGCTAACTGGGCATCAATATAATCAGTCGTTTCAAGTTCCTTAAGCCCCACCTCAAGGTTGACAGTTTCGCCAACCTTGAGGCCATGTTCGAGGTCAAACGTCATGACGGCCATTAGATGCGTTCGACCTTATCGCCGTGAAATGTGCCTGTAATATCGCCACTATCACTCATAGAAAACGGCGCAGTTTGTGTTGCTCCCGTCATCATGAAGTCCACGCCGTTATCACCTTCCCATGTCAATGTCGCATTTTTAATTTTTGCGATATCAAGCACGTCAACATCTTCAGCGGCGGCGATAACTACAGATATGGTTGGAACGGTATATTCACTTGAGAATCCCCAGTTTTTCCCATTCCCAGTATGCGGAGTAGTTGTTGAGCCACCTGGATTTAATGTTGAACCTTTTTTGGTTTTCAATTCTTTGTTGTTGGCACGTATTGTTACTTGCCCAAGGATAGTTTGTCCCATTGTGATTGCCCCCTAATTAGAGTTTGAACTGCATCAACGCAGCAAAGATACGGAACTGGTTAACGATGTCAGGATTGAACACGCAGTTAAGGCGGTTTTGATCGCTGCTATCGCGGTAGACCTGCAACGTCTCTTTAAAGCCGTCAAAGTCTTCTATTAAGCCTTTTGGAACCCAGTCATTATTTGCAAGTGCAAGCATGGCGTTACGCATGATCTTAGGCGTGACAACTGGCTGACCTGGGTCAAGCCGCGCTAATACATCGTCTCCTGCTAACTTGTGGCGCGGAAAACTATTAGTCACCATCACGCGCAATGAATAACGCAAGGTCGCCAAGGTTGCGGGGGTGGTGATATCTAAATAGCTTGGGTCTGGATCGCCGTACGCATTCTCGCGATACATAGATACTTCGCGTTCAATTGCCACTTCACCGCCTGGTGTCACCATGTAGGTGGCAATACCGTCACCTAACAATAGGTTGCGTTCTGTTGGGTCCCATTGGATTTCCTTCGCAGGTGGCAACAGGCTAGTCATCACCAGCGTTTGCAATGGGCGAGCTGGATCAATACCTAATGAGTAAGACGCTTGACCAGCGTAAGCCGCTGCCCATTCCCATGGTGAGTGGGGCGCTTTGTTGGTACCCATGCAAGTAAATAGGTAATCATTACGGGCTACACCAAACACACCTGACTCAGCAAAGGTGCCACGGAACGCGGTGTAAGCAATGCCTTCAATCATCTTGAGTGGGCCCCAACGATTGACCAGCTCATCACGCAGCTTGTTCATACTTTGGGTATCGTTATAAGGCATTACGATATGGTTGTACCACTCGTTCGGAATCGTCGCGATGACCGCATCCATATCCGGTGTGCCAGCGCCGCCCGTCATTTCAACCACAGTTAAGGTCACACCCGTTGGCAACTGCTCGCCGTCGTAGTAGTTGAAACGCACATCGATGTCGTTTGTGGTCTGGCCCTTCCATTTAGCCGTTAACTCAACCGTTTCAGTGGTAGCCGCTTTAAGCGCAGCGGTAACGGGTAGGTTAGTGTTAGCGTTGATCTTAGCAATCATGGCCGTGGCAATAGCGGCAGCAGTATCTGCTTCATTAACGCCGACTTGCACCGACTCACCCGCAATCAACAAGGCAATCACACCCGCCTTGGCCGTAGTTGCGGCGATAGTGATCTCACCTTTGGCGGCACTGCCTGCGCTGAGGTCTGCTACACCAAGGGCATACACATCGGTATAGTCGTTTGACTTGCGGAACATTTTCAGTGTTCGCGCCAGCATCGAGCCTTTGCCAAACAGTGCATCCATTTGGCTTTCGCTGTTGGTGATGCGGTTTAAGGTCAGGGCTGTGGCGGTTCCTGCTACCAGCTGCTGACCGATCACTAATACTTTTTGCGCAAGTGCAGGCGTACCCGATAGCGCGTTAGAGTTGTCGATCTCGATATAAACGAGAGGGACCTTAATATCATTAGGAATGCTACCGAGTGACATGGTTATGCTCCTGCTTATGCTTTAGTGGTTGCTGCTTTGGCAGCTTTAACTTCGACTACATCGCCATCGTTTAAGCGACGCACCCAGAATGATGAGCGCTCAACCTTTTCGCCTTCGGCCTTTAGGTAATCGCCATTTGTTTTGCGAACTGGTACCGCAGCTTTAGCGGGTTTTATGTGGATCAACATGGCTATGTTCCTGTTGTTAATAAAATTAGTTGTCGTTAGCACTGCAGACGTTATTGCGGTAATTCCACCACGCCTTCGAGTACTGGCGAACCGTCTGCTAATTCGGCTTTAATGCCAAACCGTTCGAAGTTGTCGAGCGTGCTTAGGTCGATTTCTTCATCTAAATACCATTGCTGAGTCCAGCTAACCGACCATACTGCAAGGCCAAGGTCATCAACCTGTGCGCTGTAAAGATTGTCACCGCGTACTGCCTCGGCCTTACTGTAGGCGGTTGGCATGGCACCACGGCGCAGCAATAAACCCGCTAACTTGCCTGCAATCACTTCGGCGCGTTCGTCTTTCTGGTACCCAAATTGATCCGTCGTAAAGACGTAAGCGATAAAGTTCACAGTACCTATGATGCGATTGCCTATGCTCTCGTACTGCGGCACACGTAGCGCAGCGATACGAACGCCGCCATCACGGTTAGCTATCCAGCGCTTAATATCAGTCGGCGTATCAAACTTGCCTATGTGACGCTCAACCGTTTGCACTCGATCAAGTTGTTTATCTGTGCCCTCAAGCTCTGGCTTTAGATAATCAACTATTTGTTGGCATGCCCATACTGTTGAGCCAACGACACTAAACGCGGGTCTGGTTGTCATTGCATTAGCCCTTCAAAAAAGTTACCGAGCACTGAATAAACCTCTTTTTGGTTGTCTGTGCTTAAGCCTAAAAACTCACGTTGCGGAATATTCATTAGCCTGCTAAAAGCCCCGACTGATTGATAGACTGGGAACGCCAACGCTTTACCAAATGCTTGTGTAATAAGGCGCGTATGCGCATCCACTTGAACCGCACCGCTAAAGCCGTCTTGATGCACTGCGGCATAGGCCAGTGGTGAACCAATGCGAACCTGGTTTCTCTCGACGACATATTGAATGGAGTCGAGCAAATCTCCGTCACCTTGTAGCAAGCTCTGATTTCCGTGACGAGTCTTGGCATACGCAGCATTCCACTCAGCCCAAGGCTTACCATCAGGAGATGATTTTTCATCAGCAATACGTCTCCGAGTCTGGCTTTCAACTATGCCGCCGAGGGCATCTAACAATTCTTCTTTGTGCTTAGGGTCGCCAAGGTTTTCCATGAGCTGCTGATAGCGTTGCAGCTCATTGGTCCCTGTGACTTGTACACTAATCGACATTACAGAACGCCCCGCAAGCTATCGCGGGTAAAGATGCGCTCATTGCTTTGCACTAACTCCACTTTGCCCAAACTGGTTTCAGTTGGCTTATCGGTCACTGGTAAGCCTAGGTCGCGCTTCCCTGCGCCAATTTCCCTTAATGTGGTTAGAGCGTTTTTATAACGATCTTCAAGTAAGTTGGTGGCCTGCTGGTCACGATCCGCTAACCAGTAAAACGCGATAGTGATGGCAAGTTTATTGAGCATGCTTGGCACAACGGCCAAGGGCAGCACATAACGGGTTAAGAATGAGTTAATCTCGTCATCCGCTTGCTCAAGTGCCTGATTGATGTAGGTATCGTTTAACTCGCCTGTAGTGCGGTCAATCGCAAAATTCCACAGCATCGACTCATCACGATCAATCAGGTCTTGCTTATTTGCATAAAATGCCATCACTGCCGCCTTACTATTTAATTACGCTAGCTGGATCGATAAGGTCTTCAAGTTCAACATCGACCACGACCAAGTTGGGTTCACTGTGGACACGCTGAGCCTTTTCACGAGTGAGGCACACCACGCGTTCTGCATCATGCTCAAGCGTAGATACATCGTTCTGACCGACATGATCTCCATCAACCACGAGCACCAATGTTTCTGAGAGGCGATGGAACTGCACACCCGAGCGCCAAAATCCAGCGTCCGTTTTAGCGCGCACTGTAAAGGCTCCAAGGATGTGCAGAGCATTACCGTTAGCGCCATTAGTGACATCATTACCTTGTGATACATGACCTTCATTTGAACCTTCCTGATTTGCTTGGTTGAGTTTGGCCTGTTCTCCCGCTTTGGCTTTCGCCTCAGCTTCGGCTTTAGCCTGTTCTTCTACTTGGAGCTTTGCTTTAGTGTCAGCCTCAGCTTTAGCTTGTGCTTCAAGTTCAGCTTTAAGCTTTCCATCAGCATCAAATTTGGCTTTGGCTTCATCGTTACTTACGGCCGCGTTCTGTTCGGTTTGCGGCGCATTGATGGCAGTATCCGTTGCCACTGATTGAACTCCATTGGCCGCAACGGCCTTAGCTTTCTGCGCTTTAGTTTGTTGTCCACTCACGTTGAACTCCTTTTAAATACGGTTTAAACATTCATTGCTTAGGGTTTAACACCCCAAAAACTCATGATGGCACCCGCTGAACTGGGTAAACCATTCGCTGCCGCAAAGGACACTATTGATATTTGACGGCTAGCATTGGTTGTATAGTGACGCCAGCGAAACTTAGTTCCTGCCAAAACTTCTACAGCTAAGGTGTAATCAATGGTGCGTTTTTCATTAGTTGTTTGAGAACTCATGGTGACGGGCCTTAATGAACCTGGATAAGGTTGCCATCCATTAACTGCATCAAACCCTTCAATAAATACGCCCCACTCAACTTCACCTGAACCCGTCTGCTCACGTAGGGCCGTGGCCGCTAAGCTCGCCATACCGCTAAAATCCTTTAATGCGGTGACTTCTCCTGTCACTAGATCAATGCTTAAAGCTGGATCTGCCACCGTGACTTGATTAAACAAAATGGTTTGCGCCACATTATTAGCAACCAGTGTTTGTTTAATACTGCTGCCAGAAGACGTGACATAACTGGCACGCATCAACACTTTTGGGACAACGAACGGACAGCATTCACCAAACATGATCAGTACTCCGTGACGATAACGTCACCCGCTACTGACAAGGTTCTTCCATAGAGCTTCATTGCGCTGGAGGTATTTAGCTGAAACCCTTTATCCGCAAACTGAGATAAGCTATGTCCCTTAACAACAGTTTCTGCTGGTTTGGCAGCTGCCACCCAATACAGCAATGGATCTGAGGTTTGGTTTTCAAAGCAGCCTTTCTCGGCAGCACTTAACTCAGTCCAATCTGTGCCACTCACTTGCACAATTTTGCTTGCCATTTCATTCTCCGGTTAATGGGTAGCGCATCCTTGCGCTAAATTCTTCCGTGTTCCGGCTTGGGGTTATGCAGTAATCATTGGTGAAACAACAATCTCAACATCGTTGAAATAGATGTTTGTGTCGCCACCTTCAATCAACATGCGGCCGATCAACTTCTTCGCAGCTGCTTCGTTATCAGGACCAACAACTAACTTAGTGGCACGGGTGCCGATTGGCGTACCGTCAACCTTTACCATCTTCATCAGTAGCTTTTTAGCGGCTGCGTAGTTGGCTTCGGTCAATGCTGCTTTAGAACCAATAGCCAGTTGCGGGAAAGAGAAACCGACGTTACAACGGCCATCAACACCCGCCGCATACTTGTTATTGAACCAAGTGTATTCTTCGTTCGGGTTCATGTTTTTAAACACGAATGGGCGACGGTTCTGGAACACAATCGGCTTAAGCACTTTGGTGTCATCAATCAGGAACCAAGGCTCACCTGTATCAGTGGATGGTGTTCCGATAACGTTTGAGAATACGCTCGCTGGCGTAGTTTCTAACGGATGGTCAGTATCAAAGTAGTTTTGGCCGTCATAACACAGGGTTGTGAAGCCTGCCGCTAATAGTGGATATGCTAAGGTGTCTGGGAAGTAGGCAACTTGATCACCATAGTTCTGTGCAATCACACCGTACTGACCAATTTGGTCATCATCTACGTTATCGCGAGAAATGGAGATTGAGCTTTCGAACGTTTTATTTTCGATTGAGTAGCCGCGCTTACCCAAGTCAGCTAATTGGCGAGCACCTGTCCATTCAACAATGCCTGGTAAGTCTTTTAGCCAGCCATAAAAGTTAGCGGCGCTAGCACTTGGCACTTCAGTTGCAATCATAGTCCACTGCGGTTTTGCAGCAGATAAACCTTTGGTATAGGCCGCTGACATCGTGGCCTGTAGTGCTTCTAGCACTTGTGCTTCAGTAGCCATTAGTTAGCTCCTACGTTCATTTGTTGTTTTGCCGCTAGGAACTCTTCTTTAGAGACACCCATCTTGCGACACATTGCGATTTCATGTTCTTCAAGCGCCGCCACGCCATTAGTATCAACAGGCAGCTTCTTCTGTGCGTTGGTGGCGATAGCCGGAGCCGAACCCACAAAGTTTTTAAACTGCTCGATGCCACCCTCTGTGCGACACATGCCAACAAACATATCTTTGTTAGCGGGTGCGACCTTGCCAGCATCAATGGCGGTTTGTACCAGTGCATCAATCTCTTTATCTGCAATGGTCTTGAGCGCAGCCTCTGCCGTGGTGGCACGGTTAAGCGCGACTTGGTGCGTCTCAATTGGAATGAACTTGTTTAAGTCCGGTGTATTGCTGCGGTTAAGCGCAATCGTTTCGGCTTGCTTAATTGCGTTAATCGCAACTACGGCTTGTTCTGCGCTGGCATCTTCTGCAAGGCCAAGCAGATCAGTCAAAAGCTTTGGCAGCTTCATTGGGTCATCCTCTTGTCGGTTTAAAGCGGGTACATTTAAGTTGGGGGAGTTGGTCAGGCCAGCACTTTCAAGGCTGTAGATAACTCCTGTGTCTGGGTCATGGGCAAACGCTGGGGAGTAGAAGGCGTACTTTTCTTCCTCAATCAGTTCACGACCTTCGGCGTTCCATTTAACAAAGCCCCAAATCTCACCTGCGCGGTTTTCCACTTGGGTAATCCAACCAGATGCTGGAGCTTCTTCACCTTTGGGGGCTTTAATGTGAGTAGCATGTTCAACATCGAAGGGGCGTTTTTTGGTAAAGCTGGCGACGACAGCATCAGGATTAGGGTTCCTCCATGAACGGCCATCAATCCCTGTGAAATTTCCGGCGGGTATCATCGGCAGCCAAATGCCTGGCGCATTGGCTTCGAGTGCCATCATGTTGAAGCAAAGCGCTGTTAGGGCAGTGACTGACATGGGTTAAACTCCGTTAAGAATTACATATCAACCTCCTAATCGTGGTTGGTATGGGTAATCTGATATTGATTAACAACGGAGTTCAGCATGCATAAAAAAAGCAACTGACGATAAATAACGTCGGTTGCTCTAATAGTGGGGTTCAATTATTGGGGAAAGAGAGACGAACGCAGATTGATAGCGCGAACATAAGGGCTTAAAGATTACCCTAAAAAACCAGGTTGGCAAGCGCGTAACTGCAAGCCAACCTAAAACACCAAGTCAAACCATGTTTAAACCCTGTTTAAATCTTCCCACAGACGTTTAAACTTTTTTGCGAGTAACTTTGTAGCCAGTAGTCAGTTAAGCATCAGTAGCGAGCGTTTGACGCATTCGCGCTTCTTTTTCAGATAAGTCATTGGCAAGCATACTTTCACGCCCTTTGCCTGGGTTGTAGTTCCAACCTGGATCAATACCCTCCGGCAGTTCTTCCACTTCGCCTGTGCGCCGATTTACCCAGCGCTTATTTTTACTGGTTGGTGAAGTGGTAGACACTTTACCCGAGGCGATCAACTTGTCGGCCTCATACTGCGAGACTTGCCTTATCCAACATTTGCAGCCCCAACCGTTTGGTGCCATGTGAACGTCCCACCATGGATCATCCGCAGGCAACAAAGTGTTATTCCACTTTAGATGCTCAATGCGGTGTTGCTCACTTGGCCCAAGTTGATATAGCAAATAGGGCAAGGTGCGCTTAGTGCGTTGGATACGTTCCCATTGGCCTGCGCTTCTGGCGGTGCGCATGTTGGTTTTATAAATGGTCTTTATACGTCCTTCGCTACCCAGTTGCACCAGCTTGGTTTCTTCGGTCAATGGATCTTGCATGGTCTGCACACCCCACCAACCTGACTTCACTAATAGCGGTTTAAGGATATCGCGGAACTGTTCAAAGGTTTGGCCGCTGGCAATTGCGTCTTCAACGATTTGCTTTACGTCAACAAGTAGATCGGCGTTCATCATCTTAGCGACGGTAAAAGCGTTGGCCTGTTCTTCCTTCCACACATCCCGAAAGTCGAATCCTGGCTTAATGCCTTTGCGCTTGAACCATGCCAGCGCTTCTTTAGGTATCAAGGTTTCAGCCATCTTGGTTATCTCCTAAGCCACGCAGCTGGAACATGTACTGCGCCATTTGGGCAATGAACTGTTCCGCGCCGAGCTGCTCTTGCAAGGCTGGCAAGCCTGCTGCGAACTGCTCATAGCTGGCTGACTTGTTAGCAAGTTCGATAATCGGATTCATAAACTCGTCTGCTACTTGTTCCCACTCGCTCATGGCTTGATTTGTCAGCGTATCAATCTCAGCTTCCGCAGTATTCATCACGCGGTTAATAGCTATGCGCTGCGCATGCTGGCGATTAGTTGCAATGGGCATGTCAAGCATACTGGCAGACTGTAGCGGCACTAAGGTTTCTTCACCGTCTTTCACTATGCTTAGGCCAAACTTATCTGATATTTCAGAGGTTAAGACCTTTAGGCCACGGTCAACAAATGGCGTGATGCTTTCGACAAACATCTTTAAGTCTTCTGGCTCAGGCACCTTGATCCGCACTTTCGGATAACGCAGCTGCACACCCCAGTTGAGGATGATGTATGGCTTAATCAAGTACTCATTGATTGAGGACTCAAGTTGACGCGCATCCCACTTAGCAATATCGATCCGCACTTCGTTATGCACAGTTGCTTGGGATTGCGAGCTGCCGTTATCGGCGGTCATGGTTTGGCCGAGAACGGCTTTTGAGACTTGCTCATCACACCAACGTGCCATGTTCTCAAACAGGGTATTACCGCCATTGCCCTTGGCCGTTTCAACCATTTCAATTTTCATCGACTCAGGGATCACGGCACCCGCATCGCTGGCAATTCGGCCAATGGCATTAATCAAGGTATCAATGTCATCTGTGCTGGCGTTCGCGCCGTACTTACCAATGCGCACTGGGATGCCAAACACCTCAGCGAACGCCCACCAGTCGCGAATAGTGAACGACTTAAGCATGTACATCACAGCCACTAAACGCGCTAGGCCATTGCGCCACACGCTACCCGACTTAGAACGGGGCGTGTGTAAGATAAACTTATATGGATCAAGTGGCGCACCCATGGGCGCATCTTCACTAATGAGCAATATCTGCTCAAGCGTTTCTTGATCTTGGCGCAAGTAACGTGGGTCTACCCATTTATAATCCTGAGGTTTCCATGGGGTGGATTGGGTATCCCAAAGAATTTGCACCACGGCCAAGCCTTTACCTAGGCCATCGAGCAAGTCGAAAAACAACTCAGGGATTTGGTCATCGTCCATGATCTCCCGCACACGTTCCGCCATTAGCACATCAATGGCTTCATCACTGGCTGCTTCTACGGTTGGCGCGATTGCGGCCACGGCTAACTTGCGGGTTCGCAGCTGCGCCGAGTAATGTAGATCACGCTCTTCAATTTCTTCGGCCAGCGTCATGTAGGCTTCGGGGTCGTTACCGTCGATCACACTACGCAGCACAGCCGCCAAACGGTGGGGCGTTAAGCTTGATGCAACTGGGTTAGCGCGTGGATTGCGCACCCCAGTGGTATAAGCACGGGCAATGTCTTGACTCATTACCTGCTGATCGACTTTAAAAGGCTTACCCGTGGACGGGTCTAAAATGCTGCTCATAGTCTTATCCCTTTGCCGCGTAAGTCTTGGTGCGGTCTGTCTTCAAATCGGTTGTTATCGACGGCTGTGCCAAAGAATTTGCGGTGTTGCTCATCTTGCTCGGCTTTGATTGTGTGCAGTTCATAACGAGTGATGTCGGCTTTTGACGCCAAGATCCCTAAGAAGATAGCGACTGCACTATCGCCGTGGCGCTTGTTACCATCACTGCCAGTTGTGCGGCTATCGTCAATGCCTGGCACACCACGATAGATTTGGATTTGGCCTAAGTCGGTAATCACATCTTCATGCTTAGGCAGCAAGATCTCATCGTCTTCAAATAAGGCTTTAAAGCGCGGCATGTTCTCACGATAGAAGGCCACCGACAGCATGACCTCAACCACCTCAGCACCGTATTTATAACGGGCTTGCTCGGCTAAGTATTGGCCGTTACCACGGGCATCAAGGTAAATACCGTCTCGCCTTGGTAGGCGATCACAGATGTAATACAGCGCTTGTTCTTGCTGCTTGAACGGCACGTTTTTTAACTCGACTAAAAACGGCACAGTGCGCTTAGTGTTTTCTTCAACAGTGATTGGAGCGAACACGGTTAAGTCGCCAGTACGGGCAAAGTCTTCACCGAGTGCATGGCGCAAATTTACAGGCAAGTTCTTAAGCACAGGCTCAAGCTCTTGCTCTAACCATTCTTGCATCTCACCTTTACGGGCATGTTCGCTGGCTTGGTTAAACAAGCTTGATCCTGTAAAGCGCAGCACGGGGGCATCGAGTATCGCGGCGCGTTCTCGTAGGCCACGGCTAATGTAAGCGCCGCCGCCGTTTTTAGGTACACAGTAGTATTCTTCTTGGGCGTCTTCTTCAGTAGCAGTGGCTTTGATCAAGCCTGCTTTCCATTCATCCTCAGCCGCTTGGCTCCACTCTTTACCGCGAACCTGGCAGATACGTTTGTATAGGCCATCGGCGCAGGCATCATCTAAGGTGATGCGGTGCACTGAGTAATCTTTTTTACCCGCACGGGAATCGTTAATCAGGGTATTAAATAGGTTATCTGTGCCATTGTGGGTTGAGATCAAGCGTATCTTTGCGCCCCACATAGTGAGCGCTAAAGCGGCCTTAAGGACTTCGGCTAGCTTCTCGTGGAATGCAGCCTCATCAATGGTGACGTTACCCTGCATACCCCGTAAGTTTGCGGGGTTACTGGATAGTGCTTGAATTTTAAAACCGGATGCAAAGTAAATGCAGAAGGTCAGGATCTCTTTACCTTCCTGACCATCATCAATAAATAATTCTTCTTGGATCTCGCTAGCCGCTTTATTGAATACCTTGGCCCACATCGCCGCCGCATCAATAAACTCCCGCGCCATTTCTTTGTTGGAACCCACATAGAAATGATTGGTCCCACCTTGGCCGCGTGCCGCACTGGCACACAGTGAAGCATCACATGCCTCAGCCCAAGTGAGCCCCGTTCGGCGTGACTTCTCGCCAATCTTTAATGGGGCTTCATCGGCTATCCAATCTTTTTGGTAGCCGAGCAATACAGCAGTAGGATCAAAGCTGCTGAGAACTGAGGCTTCATAAGTAGGATCAAAGGTACTGGCCGAACTGCTCAGCGCCAATGCCACACCAGCAGCGGCACCTAATACCTTTTGCTTAATGCTCATCTTCATCACCTATGACTATTGGCCAACCAGCAGAACGAACACCATCCATAAACCCGAGCACCGCAGCTGATAGTGGCATGGTGATAATTAACCAATGAAATAAGTACTCAATAGTCGCAATTGTCGTAGAGCTCATTATGCAATCCCCAAGAGTTCACGCTTAAATAGCTCAACAGACTCTTTGCTTAAACCTGCGGCTTTGGCAACCTTCTCTACTTTATCCGCCGCTTCAATTGCAAAGGCACTGCGGATCTCTTTCTCAACTTTAAGGCTCGACATCGCTGCCGCTTCAACACGTTGTATTACTAATGCCAACTGCCCTAGGGCTTTTGGATCAATGGGTTTTGCGTCTTCTTCATCAGATGCATCCATCATCTTCATTGAGGTTTCAAACGCCATTGTACGCACAAATTCTTGCAACAATTTACCCACGTCAGATGTGGGCGCTTCGCCTAACTTGGCGGTCCATACCTCGGCAACTTCGCGGCTTTGGCGAATACGTTCACCAATGGTCTCAAACTTTTTAGCAAAACGATTAAAGCCGGTGCGCGATAGCTTGGCATCTTCTGGCAAACCCGCTTCATCAATCATTTGATTGACGGCTTCAAGGATATCTTTTTGATGCATGCTGCCACTGCGTAACAGCGCATGCAGTTGATCGCGGATTTCCTGCGGCAGCAAATTCACCTTTGACTTACGGCTACTCTTTGCATTGTTAAGATTAGACATAGTGCCCCCTTATGCCCGTGGGCGTTTAACACCTGGCACAGTGGCTTGGCCGGATGCCACATCTTCACCACGGCCAGTTAAGCGGGCAATTTGGCACTCGGATAAATTACGTACTGATACTAAGCCTTGTTCTTCTAGCCATGCTAAATGAGTGCGTACTTGGTCGCGGCTAATGTTATGGCCGTAGGCTTCAAGACAAGAATCAACAATTGATTCATTGGCTTCATAGGCTGGCATCTCACGCAAAGAGCGCAAGATCACTAGCCGTTGGTCTTCGATTAATAGCTCTTTAAATGACATATGATCCCCTATTTATCATCCTTTAAACGCTGTTCTAATAGCAGTCTTGCTAAGTGTTCCACGGGCTGAATGTTTGCTCTCAGTTCTTTAATCTCACCGCGTGTGTTTGCCAGCTCAACCATCAATTCTGTGATTTGCTTTTGAGTCGGCAAGCTATCGACATGTGCCTTTAAGTCATCCACTTTCTTTTCAACCTTAGCGAGGTCTTCATGCTTAGCGTATGTTTTAGACAACAGCGCAAGAATCATTAAGCCAATGGTACTTAATGCCGCCCACAGCATCGGCCAATAGGCCTTAAGCCAGATCTCCATTAGCGTTCCTTAGCCGTTTGGCAATCAACACAGCGCACTGCTTTAGGCATAGCGCGTAATCGTTCTGCCTCAATGACAAACCCACAGCCAAGGCAACAGCGCTCACCTTGGCTATTAAAATCCGGTTTCTCCACCATATGTTTAAGCTGGTGCGACAGGGCGTTATCCCTAAACTCTTGCTCACTTTTTTGAGCGCGTTCAAACAGGTCAGTCATTAACGCCCCTTGATAACTTTGGCGCCAACATTCATCAGTGTACCAACCACTTTTTGGCCGCTGCCTTTTGGATGTGGGGCAAAGCCATCGAGGGTACGTAAGCCAAGGTAAGCCCACGCGGGGCTTGATAGCAGCGTAGCCACATACATATCAACGCCAACGCCATAGCTAAAGGCATGTAAGCCTTCCATCAAAAAGCAGTACAGCATTACCGCCCACATGGACTGACGCGCCATCAACGGACGAGTAGTACGGATGTAAGGATCTTCGGCTTTGTCGCCACTGCGGATAGTCTCTTGGGTTTCGTGCTGCTCTGCCTGCTTATCGTTAAGCGCAAGCTCTTGGCGTCGGGTGATTTCCTTTTCCATTTCCACTTTAATGCGCTCAAGTTCCACCAAGCTTTCTGGCGGTAGCCTTTGCATTTGGTTGGCAAGTTCAAGTTGTGCGCCAGCTTTGTTATCGCCAAACACACTGTCAACCGACTGCACCATATCAGCGACTTTGTTAGCGGTTTCGCTGCCACCGAACAGGGATGAAATACCACGGATAGCGGCGGGGCCAACTTCCATAGCGAGTTTGGCTGCACCTAATATTAAAGAGAGTGACATGCTCGTAAGCTCCTAAGTTTGGATAATTTGTCAGTGCCAGTGGGCACAATAGATTGATCGAGATGAATGCGGATATCGCATTGAGTGACGCTGTTCCAGCCATTTACAAAGCAAGATTGCATGGTGCCGCAATGGCTAAAAAATGGCGGCTGAGGTACAGGCTCGCCAGTGTGGTAAAAACGCAGTTCAGCATTAAGGCGCATCTCGCGCCCCTTAGCTTTTGAGTAGTCCCAGTTCTTACCCATTTACTGGATCTCCCACGCGGCGCTGGTGAGGCTGACTAAGCGGTTATGCCAGCCCTCAAGGAAACGACCTTGGGAAATATTCTTTATGATGATACGGGCATAGAAACGCGCACGGCGCAGACCATAACGGGCACAGAGGTATTCAACATCGCAGCCATTCACAGCGGCGCGAGTGGCGGGGCCAATCTTGCCATCAGCTTTGGTGCCAGCGATTTCTTGCAGCATCAACAGCGCATTGGTCACGCCATGCTGTACAGCAGCATCGAAGGTATACAGCGCAACAGGGCCAGACCACTCTGCACAGAACGCGGGTTTCCAATAATAGGTGTGATAAATAGAAACGATTTTATCTAAAGTTAGCGCGGCGATGTCGAGGTTAGGGAATGCGCGTTTACTGATACCGCCTTTGGTTTCCCCGCCAGCATCTTTGGGATCATTCACATAGCCAAGGTTCGGTTTGGGTGTACCGTCTTGATTGAGTGCGCCTTCTTCAATCAGTATAAAGCGCACAGCATGAATAAACTCAGGCGAGTATCCAGCGGTAGAAAACGCTATGCCAACAAAAGAGTGAGAGGATGAAAACATAAAAGCACAACCTGATTAAAATAGCCTAATCGGATTGTGCTTTTTATAGTGAGGTGAGATTAATTAACGGCGGTTGCTCTATTTTTTGTTGGCAAGTTCTTTTAATTCTTTAACGCCTTTACCTGAGAAACACATTTTCATTGACTCGCCAGTAGCATCAAGAGTTAAACAAACATTACCATCTCTAATTAACGTATCAATAATTGCGCTGCTCACGCTAATATCTGGAAATATTACCGCTTGATTTTTACCAAGACATTGTAATTGGAAATCTTCATATCCACCTACAACAATTAAACTCCCAAATGGTTCTGGATGGGATTCGGCAACATAGCATTTTGTATAAGGAAGAAACAATCCGAAACTTACTACACCATCCTTGCGAGGCTTTATCATTGCACTTACATTCCCACTCACAATATCTAATGAGGTAAATGCATTGAGTTCATCGTTCTTAACCCAATCACTTTCACCTGCCATTAGTGGTGACGAGATTAACGCCATTAGCAATATAAACTTTTTCATCATCATTCCCTTAAAACAAATCTGGTTGTCTAGTCTTCATTTCACGTTTGCGCATCTTAGCAATAACCCGATAGATATGCTGCATCGACTTATTGTACTTGCGGGCAAGGTCTTCAACGTTCTTGCCGTTGAACTCATGCCATATTGATAAATTCATCATCTCAATTTCAAGCAGATGGCCGCGCGGCAAGTACATTTGCAACCCACCGAACTCACGACAAAGGCGATGCAACAGTGGGATAGCAATCTTGGGATCGATATCTTGCTTGGTCAATTCGCATTTGAATAAATCATAAATGTCCCGCATGGTTTCAGGCCAGCGATATGACTCATCATCGTCAGCCATACGATCTATATCATCTAGGCTTAAGCTATCAAAGCCAACCCAGTCGCAGTTCTCTTCGTTCGCTGCGCTATGTGTACGATTTGTTGATTGAGTCATGTGCCACCTCTCACCAGATAGAAAAACACCCCGCATGGCGAGGTGTGTTAAGTATACGGCATAGGTGATCCCATCTTCATGGGATTGGGTTTTGGTCTGGTTTGCGCTTAATGTAAAACTCTTCATAGTGGGCGGCTAACTTTTCATAGCCTGCCTTGTCAGTCAATTTATCATTGAGCGGAACGCGGCCACCACGGGCGATGATTGCATCAGCCATACAGCGCCAATGCCACTTCTTTAACGCCTCTAATACCATCACAGCCTGTGCTGACTTTAACCATTCAATGCGGTCAATGCCTTGGCCGTTGCTGGTTTTAGTCATGCGCTTAACGTAAGTATTAAGCGCGACTTCAGTTCGACTACGCACAAATCCTTGGTCATACATTGTTAGCCAGATAGCGTGGATCTTCGGCACCTCAGCCGCCTGTGGTTGAGGCTTAGGCTTTGGCTTAAAGCCGCGCAACTTCATTGCGGCCACGACTGCATTGAGTTGGGTTTCACTCAGTCCCTTAGCACTGCGTTCGCCCGTGACCTGTTCTAACAAATCGCGATACATAGCATCGTCCAGTTGCAGATCACGTTTACCGATTTGGACCAGCTTAAGGGCGTTAGACATGGTTAACTCCTTAAGCTAGTTGTTTAGCTTCTTTGATCGCATCTCGACGACCTTGACGCCAATAACGCATTGCCATTCTTCGATGATTTGATGGTAATTTTGACATTACATTTTTAACCATCTTGGTCGTTAATGGGTGATCTATAGATTCATACCCTGCATTCAAATAATCATCAGCATTAAATCTAATACAGCCTTTTAGATTGCATGAAGGACATGGAATATCGCCACCACAATCTAGATAAGTATTACCTTCATCATCATAACCACCGCTATCAGCATCCCATAAATAACCATCAATACAGACTGAATCTAAATAGACACCACCAAATTCATTACCTTGATAATCGCACATAAATCCCCCTAAGCTGTTTTCAAGTTGGTTGATGGATGATCAAGGCGCTGTACTACCACCCGATCAACGTAGACTTCTTTTAAAAACGGTTGTGAACAATGGGGGCACACAGCAAACGAATCCCACATTGAACCTTTATCAGATGGCGCAATAGTCTTTAGGTCTTTATCACAGCATGGGGTTTTAAATACCAATAGATTAAAACCAGCATCTTCTGCCTTAATCATCCACTCGTTGTACTCAGCTAATTTTGCTTTTGACATACTGATCTCCTATGCCGCATTGCGGCTTTCGTTACGTTGAATTCGTTCGCTGCGGTGCTCTGACTGACACGCTTTGCAATGGCATTGCAGGCCATCAGCTTCGCGTGAAGAGGTAGACCAAAACAGCGTATCTTGCGGCCAAAATTCTTGGCAGCGGGGGCAAAGTTTCAGCAGGCCGAGTACATCATCAACAATGGCCGTACCGCGTTCCATGCGGCGAGCTATCAGCATGGGCTTCATCAATGGCGTGTATTCACCGAACATAGTTTTAACCCCCGTTTACTTTGGTTTTAAACCGCGTTTAAATTTCTAAACTTGAATTTTTAACATCACTTTTGTGATGTAATTTATTTAAGTGTTGCCAATCTAGCGCCTTGAGTTCTTCATAATCTTTTGCAAACTCATTGAGATTATTTAACGCTCTATTCAAATTTTGTTGTTCGACACCATGCTTAATCGCGGCATGCTTTTCACGCATACCAAATTGCAAATGCTCATAAATCGCGGCAATGATTTCGGGGCTTCTAATACCCGTCATCTTAAGCATTAGCTTTATGCGCTCTGGTGACTCTGCACCACGTAGTAACATTTTCATTTAAGCTTCCTTTGGCTGCTCATCAGTGCTCGGCTACCACGCCGAACAGACAGGCAAGGCACCACAGCGCCTTGCTTGTTTCGCTTAAGATGCAATGCGTTGTTGTGCTTGACCGTTTACGCCATGGTTTAAAGTCACGTTTTTAGCGGATTTATAGCCTTGGTACTTGGCATCATCAGCGAGACGGCCAGAACCTTTAGCCTCTCTTGCTTCGCCTTTGACTGTGTCAACGTTGTCTTTAAAAGCGATCAGTTCAGTTCGTTCTTTTTCGGTAAGCGCGAACTGTTCGATTTTGTTATGCACACCAGTGCACCAACCCTCACAAAACTGATCTGCTCTTTTGGTTTTATTGGCGCGTTTCATTCTGGTACTGAGTGTGTCTAGAAACTCTTTGCGGGCTTTGGTGAGCTGTCGTTCTAAAACATTGAATACATAACCTGCGACTTCTGGACGTTCGTTATGGCCGATATAGACGATCTGCATATTCTTAAACGTGGGTTGAAAGTAGAACTCACACCCAAAAGCTTTAGCGATCGAGTAAGCCAAAATTAATAAATATTGAGTTGGCACTCTTGCCCTAAACAACGCTTCAATAGTGGCATCTTTAACACCTGCCAATGCTGGATCGTCACTTTCAATACCGTGCTCTTGCATTAGCTTTTGAGCCCGAGAAAGTGCCAAAGCTGCTTCGTGTTGATTGCTTGATGTTGCTAGTCTTAGTAGCTTTTTAATCTTGTCTAATATTTTGCTATTCATCGTCCCATTCCTTTTCGTGCGGGTTTGTCATAATGATCCGCTTGGCTTTTACTGCGCTGCGTGTACGCCAGTCGCTACCAAACTCTTTTATTGCCCACGCCTCGGCGAGTTCTTTGGTTTTGAATCTGCCGTAAGCCATGATGCTTTTGATGATGTCCTCATGGCGTTTGCTCATGCTCACCGCCAGTGCTTAACGCTTCGTATTCTTCGCGCACATTGGAACCTTCACGGCCCAGTACAAAGTTAAGGGCGGCGATATAACCGTCCTCAAAGGTGGAGTCAGGGAATGCCGTTCCGGCGCGTTCGTTCTCCATCACGGCTTCGGCCATCACGATTTCATGCTCTAGTTCGCTGAGGCTGAGAGCTGTAGTGAACAATCGTTTAAGTTCATGCATCGGTTTCAATCCTTCGCGTTTTGTCATACACGGTGACAATGTTGTGGTTAGTGATAAGGAAGTAGGCACACTCGCATTCCAATATTCGTTTGGGTTGCCAGCCTGAACGCTTCCTTATCCGCCGCAGCTGCTGCTTAGTGGGTCGGTGAGCGGTGGTTATCGCCTCGACCATCTGTGCCCAGTTGCGGCCCGTTCGTTGTCGCCACCTTTGTACAGCGTGGCGACTTACGGTTACTTCTCCGTAGCGGGTCAGTAGCAGATATTGCATGGCTACAACTTGGCGATATCGAGCGCAATTTGCTTATAGGTGCCGTCGTCTTGGCGTTCGTAAACGCGCAGGTAAGGCGTACTTCCCATCACTTGGATTGAGTCAGCTATGGCATCCATTGCCTCACGCCAATCAGCGTCATCTATGTTTAACTGTCGCAGGCTCAGCACTTGGTTAACGTCGATATAACCCTGCTTGTTCACCTTGAATGACAGCTCAACGAGGGCTTTGATTTGGTCGCTCGAACCTACCGACCAGCGTTTGATGCATTCATCAATTTTCACCTTGGCCGCTTGTATCCGTTCATCAAAAATACGATGTTCGCCTATGCTGCGCTGGACCTTGTACTTGCCATCAAATGACACCAGCGAGACATTGCCCTTAGTACCGCCAAACTTAACGCCAAACTCGCTGGCGCTGAGGTCGATAAAGTCGGCAACCGTTGCCATCGATGTCGCTTTATAGGTCGCCATGTGGCCTTGCATTTCTTTGGCAGCCATGACAATTTTGAGCACGACTTCATCACGCAGTTTGTCGATGTCTTTCACTTGGCTTTCTGGTACAGCATGGCCGAGTGCATTTAAACGGAAGCCCTGTGGGGCGGTTTGGTTAGTCATTTGTTTTCTCCACGATATTGAAAGAAAAGTCTTCTCCCTGTTGAGTAACTTCAACCTGTTCAAAATCGATACTTTGCAATTTATCGATGTAATTATCTAAAGCCTCGTAATCTTCTTTAGCCGAATCAAGCGCTCTCCCAGTGCTTTCTAATTGCATGTTTAAAATTTCCATGTACTTCGCTTTTGATATCAATTTTTTGTCTGTCATTTCAGTTCTCACTTATTAAAAATTCTTCGGCCACACGCTGATTAACTCAGGTGAATATTGATTAAGGGTTTGGCAAATCTGCTCGGGTATTTCCATGCCATCATCTACCCAACGCACTAGGCACCCGCTGTAACTGGCAACACAGATTTGATTGACCATGCCGTGCAGTACTTCGGTAATGCGAACCGCTTTTGAACGCAGGTTTAACGGCGGTTTATCTACGTCGATCACTGGCGTTAAGTGCTGACTGTTAATGCTGATCACTGTGCAACCATGTAGATTTAAACGACCAACAGCGGTAAGTGCTTGCGCTTGTTTTTCGAGTTGAGTTTTCATAGCTGCCTACCTTCTTTGGCATAGTCTTTTTCTTCTTCAACCTTGGCGGAAAACTCCTCTATCAGCGTTAAAACATCGGAATGTAAAAGCTCTAGGTCTTGTCGATTTGCATAATCAACATCAACCCAATTCGCTGACATATCATCTAAGCGAGCTGCGATCTTTTTAAGACTGCGAATGTCATAAACTAGACGTTGTACTTTGGTTAATTCCGCCATCTCACACCTCCTTCACTTCTCGGTAGATAAGCCCTGGTGCAATGACCACTTCGTCATCACGCATTTGGTCTAAACAGAACCCGCCGCGGGTATGGACACCCACGCGATCAAACTCAAACTTTTCACCTTGTCGATTAGTGATAAAGCGGTCTGCTTCAACTGGCTTACCCTTGATGACTACAAGCACTTTCTCTTGAACCTTGTTTACTGTTTCCATATTGATCCCCTTGCTAACATCCAAAACAAACACCACCAAAAAGACTGAATATCCATTCAACTAGATTGAATACGCAGTACCCGACACACCCAATTACAACAACCCAAAACAGTTGAGCGACTAGCGCTAATGTTTCCATCACTCACCTCACTCGTTGGTTTCTAGTTCGGCAAATGCAGTGCGTAGCAATGACTCTGTGATAGCCGCACCTTTGGCGAACATGGCTGCAAGCTTTAGGGTTTTACTCAATAGGCGTAGGCCACCTGGGCGCTCACTGATTTGGATCATCAAACTCAGTTCCGCGCCTTCTGGCACTTTCCACGCTTTAGCAATGGCGCGAACGTCGGCTTGCTTGGCTTTGTGGATGCCACGCTTTTTAGCTATGCGTGAGAACAAGCGAGCAAAGTCTTCGTTGCGGCGTCCGCCTGTGAGTTGGCTATAAACCTTGTTGTTACCCACCAGTGCCATACCGATCCCCGTTTCTTCTTGGAGGATGCGCAGTTCTTCTAGCGTGGGGTAATCAAGGTGATCGGCTTCATCAATAATCACTAAGCCTTCACTGCCATTCAGGCGCTGACGGATAACACGGGATAGTGAACCTTTACGGCGTGGCGCATCGTCCATGCCGAGTTCCATAGCGATTTCATACAGGCATTCAGTGAGGCTTGAACGGCTTGGGCTGGCGGTGACTTTCCAGACGTTGTTGTTAGTACGTTTGTATTCATCCAGCGTTTTGCTTTTACCTACACCGGATGCGCCGTAGATCACCACAATAGATTCGGTGATTTGGGCATAGGTGAGATCGTCCATAATCAACTTGGCGGTGGGCGTCCACACAAAGCCAGGGTCCATGTTTGGGTTGGCTTCACGTTGTTCACGTAGGCGCAGCCATTTGGCTAGCTTCTCTACAATCTTGACGGGATCGGCTTTGTATTGGCCGTTAAGTACTTGGCTTAAGGTGGACGGGGCGACGCTGATTTCTTGCGCCACTTGTCCGCTGGTAACGCGCTGCGCATTAATCAAGGTTGCTATGCGCATGATGACGTCTGTTTGCTTGCTTTCGGCCTTCGCTAGGCTGTGTACGTTGGTCATATTCATTCCTTTTATTGCTCGTTTAAATAGGGTTTAAAGACGGTTTTTACTTTTCAGTTCACGCAGGTAGGCAACGCTTTCGCTAAAGTTAGCGGCGCACTCGGCTTGGTGGTCTGAGTCGTGTTCGTGGTCGTAAGCAATGGCGGCAGCGGTATTACCGATTGAGGTTGGGCGCACCATCATTACCACTTTTGTTTCGGGGATAATCTCTTCTGCTGCTGGGCGCATCATTGCGGCCAGTTCAAGTTGGTCTATGCTGATTTTTGCAGCCGCAGCCAGCTTGTTAGCCTTGGTAAACTGGGTGCGTTTACGCTTGGTTTCACGGGCGGCTTGAGTATCACCAAAGGCCACTTTTTCAAGGCATTCAGCGGTGCAAATATGCACACCGTTGAGGGCGTAGATCTCTAACGAGTCATGCAGCTTTAACGGGTCAAAACGCGCTACCAGTTTTTGGCCGACATAGTTCATTAGCGCTTCATTGAAATAACGGTTTTTGCGGCCTTTTAAACTACCGCCAGCATCGAGTTCAATCGTACCGTGTTTAGATACTCGAGCCGCTTCGGCTTGCAGCATCATCAGTTGCAGCTGTGCCTTGGTGGCTTTGCGGATTTCAGACGTTTCATAGCTAGCTGCAAACGCCTGATCGAAGCTCATAAAGCCTTTACAGATTTCAGTATTGCGGTTGGTTTTGGCGTTATACATTTCAACACCTTGCGCAATGGCGTTTAAAAAATCCTCTGCCGCTATGGCTTTGCTACCGTAGTTATCCGGCTTCGCCATTGGGTTAGAACCTGTATAAGCACCGCGACATATCGGGTGTTTATCTATGTATTCCTCAAGCCCACCCACACCGAACATACGTTCAACGGGCTTTGCTTGGCCGTGGCCTTTGCCGAGGATTACGCTTGACCAATGCAGCTTGATCCCAAGCATGGGGATGATGCCTAACGGGTCATCTTCTTTAACTTTAAAGCGGTAGCGGTTAGGTACTCCGCCTGTCATCCATTTGTTGGCAGCGGCGCGAGTGTTGTCGATAGTGATATCGCTTGGCACACCGTATTTTTCGCATACGTCCATAAGCGATAGGCGAATGCTGTCGGTGTTTTCGCTGATATCACAACGCCAGCCGATGATCTTGCGACTATAAATATCCTGCCAGAACCACGTTTTAGGGCGCAGCACTTCACCGTTAAACCACTTCACAAACACGTTGTGTAAGTAACCGTCACCGTTGATCCACTCAAGCGCATGCAAGCCTTCAACTGTGCGTTCTTGTGGTGGGAACAGTTGGTGCAAGGCATGCTCACCTTCACGCAGTAGCACTAATTGCTGTGCGGGTATTTCATGAGCTATGCGACGGGCAAGGCTTTTTAAACTGGGGATCGTCCAGTCTGTGCCTTTAGCAATCTTTTGTTTAAGACGCTCGTAACACACTGACATTGCAGGTTGTTCTAGTGACAGGTAATCCGCTTTAAAGGCTTCCCATGCTTCCGGTGTAATAAACGCAAACTGGTTTTTCTTCTTGGCCTGTGAGGCTTCAAAGTGTTTCGGCAGCAAGGCTGGCGCCCAATCAGATTCATCAATCCCTTTTACCATAGAGCAATGACGGCGCAGCGTGCTTAGTGCAATGTCGTACTCGGCACAAACGGAGTCATACGCATCCATTAATTTGATACCGTTACGCTTAAGCGCAAACACGGCTTGTACAGTGCGTAATGCGAATTGCGCTTTAGCCTGGGCTGCATGATTGGTTTTATTCCAACGCGCCCACAGTGCTTCACGGCAATAGGTCTGCTGGCTTTTCTTTTTAGGTAATGCCAGTACTTGATCGCCAACTTTGATTTGGCCTTCACGTTTATACAAGGCTGTTTGGACTGGTAAAGGCAGAATACTAATAGGGTATTCAAATGCCTTTGTTCCTTGTCGCTTGGTTCTTTCTATGCCATTGGATTCAGCTAAGCTCTCAACTAATTTGCGAATACCACGCTCTGTAGTCGGTAAACCAGAAAGCCCTACAATCTCGCTAATAACAAACCGTTCCATATGGTTACCCCGCTTTCGGCAGTTCTGCGTAGCGGCTTGGCCATACTTCAGCCGGAGTCAAACCAATGGCATTAGCTATAATTCTTTCGCCTTTCGGCCATGGTCTCTCTAAAGCATTTGCAAGAGTTGTAGAAGCAAGTCCGTTTTCACGACTTAGCGCACTCATGGAAATGCCCTTCTTTTTTAGTGCAGCAATAATGTCTGCTCGATGTAAATCTGTGCGTTCCATTCCCATCCCTCTCATTTTCTGTAATGATTGGCAGTTAGTTAACCATCTAAACTAACTAACTTAGTTAATCTAGGAACAGTATTGATCAACAATAGGAACAGGTCAATGTGTTTTTGTTCCTTTTTAAGAATTGATGTTCCTATAGTTAAACTTAAAAAAGGTAGAAATAAACAATGACTTATGATGAAAAGGAACATGAAAACCTAAAAAGGAACTCAGATCCTTTTGAGGAACATGCAAAAGGATCTTCTTTTTCAGAAAGACTAGGGTCGGTATTAGGTAGTAAAAGCGGACGCGCTTTCTCTAAAGAGATAGGCATTTCATACAGTACTTTGCATAACTATCTATCTGGTGTTAGTTCGCCAACGCTGGATAATCTGATTACCCTGGCTGATAAGACGGGCGTATCAATAGAATGGTTAGCGACTGGTAGAGGTGATGAGGTCAGAGAGGTAAAGGCTTTATACAATGCAGGCTTAGACATAGAAGAGTTTGCATTAATACCAGGATATAGAATCCAAGTATCTGCTGGGCATGGTGCATTAAACCCTGAACAGCTTGAGCCAAGTAGATTTTTAGCATTCAGGCGTAAGTGGTTGAAGTTCAGAGGCTTCAACGAATCTGAGTTAGCCATAGTATGGGCAAAAGGCGATAGCATGGAGCCCACCATTCACAGCAACGATACGTTAGTGGTTCACCTTGGGCGCAATAATCCAGCAGACGGGCACATCTACATTTTTAGAGATGGAGACAACCTTTTTGTAAAACGTTTTCAGAATATGCTCGGGACTTGGCGCTTGATAAGTGACAATAATTTTTATCGTGACCTGGATGTTCCTAAACAGGAACAGCATCAGTTTGAAGTAGTTGGGCAGGTGGTTCATATTGCCAAAGATATCGGCGACTGATTTAAATGTTTAAACGGGTTTTAAACTGACTTCCAACACAATCAGCTAGTGCTCAATCTACTAGGCCAAATCAGCACATTTTAAAAGGACTGCTCAAACCTGCTCAGATTACAGAATGCTTAAAATAGACAAGGGGCCCAAGTTTTAAAAACCTTGAGCCCCGCGCTGTATCTAGATCTAATCCACTTTACGATCCCATCTATTCCACATAGATCCAATTTGATCCCTAACGTTACCCAGTGTTCATTTAACTAGACCCTAAGCAGCGGATGATACAGGTGCAACAAAAAGGCGGTCGCAAAGCCAGAGTTGCGCACTGTGATATCCGCTTTACGCCCATTACCGTGAAGGTTCCGGCGAATAAAACGGGCCAGTCTGTGCCGCTGTTTTA
>NZ_JAGTUL010000041.1:0-33798 GCF_018224605.1 Shewanella sp. M16
TTTTGCGAGATCAATTCCTATTAGTGTAACTTTCATTTTGGACACCTTTTGTTGTTATTGAACGTGCAAATTCAATATGGCGTAAATGACGCCTACTTCACAAGAGGTGTCCATCCCATCATCCGTGGATGCTCGACCGCCCCGTCCATGGGGCGGACGGTCGTCTCGCCAATCACCATGGCTTACCTTTTGGCACTAGTGTAACCTGTCTATATGAAGGAGATACCCAGCAAGTTTTTGGACAATAGCACGTTAGTTTTTTAGTCTAATCAGTTGGTTTCGGATTAAGATTTCTATGGATTAACGCCGCACTCTGAGGCAACTTTGTTGCACAGCGGAAAAGTTGTCCGGCTGCAACGAATTGTTATACCTAGTTTCTATTTACAACCTGCAAAGCGTCAGGCCATGCGGTGTTCTCCACGATATAATCTCTAATTAAAACCCTATTTGATGCAATAATTCCCGGCCAGCGCTGATTCCAAGAGTTATAAGCGTGCCATGAATAACCTATGTAAAGCTCTTTACGCATAGAGTTCATAGATCTGAGAGTAGCGTCTAAGAACACCTTTTCTATTGATGTTCCTCTGATCTCCAATATGCTCGCAATATATATTAACCATCGCGCCATATGTTCATACTGCTCCCACGCATTATACCCATTCGTCAAATCCGTTTTGAATTCAATAATTTGACCAAGTGCTTTAACCACTCTTTTATCATTTATACTTACGCCGACAGCCGCAATCGAAGATACGATTTCGTAAAATGCATTTTCAATACTTAAAAAACCTTTCGTGAATTGATGATTATTAAAAACCACTTTTTTTATATTTGCTACTGATGATTCTGCACACTTTTCTGCATTCGGGATTTCCGAATTTAGCTTTTTAAAAAAATCATGGCACTCTGTTTCATCAATCACTCGAATACCGTAACAGTGCGCATAGTAATCCTTAACCGGTTGATCGACTTTTGATCGCGACACCAAAAATATATTCGAGCCTATAACGTGGTTTTTAGAAAACCCTTTATAATCACTGATTATTGATTTTAGATTTGCATCTCCAAGAGAGTAGCCCAAGATAACCACGGTATTTTCGTGTAACACCGTGCTTAGTTTCCTCGAAAAATACGATTCGCTATGAATAAACTTAAAGTAGTCATCTGACGTAACAACCATATTTTCTGGAGAGTCTATCGACCCATGAACATGATAGACTTTGACCCTGGCTGACGATCTAGGAATCGGCAGGCCAGGCGTCAAGGAGTGACATGCTTCAAATCCTACTAGCTCTTCGACAAGCTTGTCATAGTTGGTTGTAACAACACGACAAGAGCATTTTGATAGAAAATCTTCTATTGATGCATTGTTCCCCATCAACTTTATGGAACTGATTTCCTTTGCAATTTCTTCGTGGATGCTCTTACCTACTTTTTGCAGTTCAATAGAAATAACCTGAGCCGCCTCCTCTAATCCGAGTGTATTTTTACCGTCTTTTGGAAATAGACTGGCCTTTAAATCATTTCCATTTGCAAGAAGTTCACACAGTGACTCCAAAAGTCCTTGCCAGCTAGGGGCTTGGTTATCTGATACAGATTTCGAAAATCCTGTTCCAGTGAATAAGCACAATCTACTTGATGTCGCCGCATACGCGATTTCGAAATACTCGCTCAACCTTCACTCCTTATTGGTATAACATTACTGCACATGGTTAACTGATTGTATTGCAGCGAAGTTATCGGCTTTGCTTCAAATACACCACCTAGAAAAACGCACATGCGCGTTTTTAAAACATATTATCTATGAGCTGGTAAGTATAAGCGATTAATTTTAAAGATATTTATTTAAAAATTAGAAAGCACGCACAAATGCAGGATGAAAATCGTTCACAATCCTTATAATTTGAATACAACTGTATACTTATCCCGTTTTTTGATGGTTAGTAGTGAATTACATCACACGGGATATAACGATGAATATTACTAGGCCAGAAAGTCGTTCATTATTGTTCCACCGAAAACTTGTTAACTCGTTTTGGGGCAATAGCTTTTTAGCTAAACGAACAGCAGAAGTGTTAATTAAGATTGGCATTGTTGCAACTGTGACCGTTGGCGGCATGGATGCCGTCGTCGAGCCCTCAGGGACGAGTTTATGGCGAGTCACAGGGGAAACAATGACAATTCATGCTGCAAACTGACAACAAAGTTATCTTGCTTTGGGGCAATAGCTTTTTAGCTAAACGAGTAGCGAGAGGGTTAGTTAAGATTGGCATTGTTGCACCAGTGACCTTCTAAAACAGGATATGTTTTAGTAGAGCCCTCAGGGACGCTTTTTGTTAAACAAAGAGGTGGCGAGTCACTGGGGGCACAATGCGCGATGAATATCGCGCAACAGGTAATGCAACGAGCTTTGGGGAAATATGTGTAATCGGCTATTACAAGCCAGCTCTAGGAGAACAAACTCGACAATATATTGCTTCCCCTGCTTTTCCCTATCCCGAGTTCTGGTTAATCAACAACGCCATGCTAGTTGATCATGAATATGGCTCATGTTCTATGTGAAATAAAACCGTTTTTGTTCATGTGCCGAACCACGTATAAATGACTCCAAGCGAAATATTAGACAAGCTTGAAGTTGCACCCTAGCTAAGCCATCAGGACTTAAGTCATCGGCACTTAAGTTAAATAGAACCTCAGACAGAACACAAATAATGTCTATCAGAGTCGGGTCGAGAAGCTAGAAGCGCAGGGCATAAACTCAGGTTTGAAATCAGACAATGGGATACTGGATCACTATGAATAAGCATTTTACATTTACGATTAACAGCATTTGTCTTGATGAAAATTATCATCCCTCAGACAAGACGCGTATCACGACCAACTTTGCTAATTTGGCCAGAGGCAGTCATCGCCAAGCGAACTTACGCAACGCGTTAAAGATGATTGATAATAGTTTTAATGCCTTAGCGCATTGGGATAACCCTAAAGGCGATCGTTATTCTGTCGAACTTGAAATTATCTCCGTTAATTTGGATATTGACGGCAGTGGTCAAACCTTCCCATCGATTGAAGTATTGAAAACCAATATTGTTGATCATAAAACCAATAAACGTATTGAAGGCATTGTAGGTAATAATTTTTCATCTTACGTACGCGATTATGACTTTAGCGTATTACTGGCAGAACATAATAAGGGCCAAGCCAAATTTAGTATTCCAGATGATTTTGGTGGACTACATGGCAAGCTATTTCAGTCTTTTGTTAATTCTGATGCTTACAAACAGAATTTTAATAAGCCACCGGTTATCTGCCTCAGTGTGTCGGATAATAAAACCTACCATAGAATTGAGAATCAGCATCCCGTATTAGGGGTTGAATATCAGCCAAATGAATCGTCTTTAACTGAGCAATATTTCAAAAAAATGGGCTTACAGGTGCGCTATTTTATGCCGCCAAATAGTGTGGCGCCTTTAGCTTTTTATTTCTTTGGTGATTTACTCAATGATTACACCCATCTTGAGTTGATAAGCACCATCAGCACTATGGGAACTTTTCAAAAAATCTATCGCCCTGAGATTTATAATGCCAATGCTGTTGCCGGAAAATGCTATCAACCCAATTTGAAAAATCTGGATCATTCACTGACTCAAATTGTTTATGACCGAGCAGAACGCAGTCAATTGGCGAATGAGCAAGGCAAATTTGCCGCGGAGCACTTTATCAAGCCCTACCAAACGTTTTTTGAACAATGGTCTGCTAATTACCTTTAGTCGCTCTGCGCCTAATCGTCACGCTCAATAATTAATCCAATACGGCATCATTATTATGACAACAAGACTTAATAAAACACCGCTTAACCAAACATTACTTAATAAAACACTGTTACCGACTTCAACCGCGGGCAGTTTGCCTAAACCTGTGTGGTTTGCAGAGCCTCAAACACTTTGGTCTCCATGGAAATTACAAGGTGAGGAATTAATTGCCGGTAAACACGATGCACTGCGTTTGTCATTGCAGGATCAACAACACGCAGGGATTGATATTGTCAGTGATGGCGAGCAAACGCGGCAACATTTTGTCACTACCTTTATTGAGCACCTCAACGGCGTTGATTTTTCAAAACGTAAAACCGTTAAAATTCGTGATCGCTATGATGCGAGTGTACCCACGGTTGTTGGCCCAGTGAGTCGCCAAAAGTCCGTGTTTGTTGAAGATGCCAAATTTTTACGCAAGCAAACTACGCAACCAATTAAATGGGCTCTGCCTGGCCCAATGACCATGATAGATACGCTTTATGATGACCATTATAAAAGTCGCGAAAAGCTTGCTTGGGAATTTGCCAAAATTCTAAATGAGGAAGCCAAAGAATTAGAAGCTGCGGGTGTTGATATTATCCAATTTGATGAGCCTGCCTTTAATGTGTTTTTTGATGAGGTAAACGATTGGGGCATTGCCTGTTTAGAAAGAGCCATTGAAGGGCTAAAATGCGAAACGGCGGTGCATATTTGTTATGGTTACGGCATCAAAGCCAATACAGATTGGAAAAAAACCTTGGGCTCAGAGTGGCGCCAATATGAAGAAGTGTTTCCTAAACTGCAAAAGTCTAATATCGATATTATCTCGCTAGAATGTCACAACTCCCATGTGCCAATGGAGCTACTTGAACTCATTCGCGGTAAGAAAATCATGGTCGGCGCGATTGATGTCGCCACCGACACGATTGAAACCGCAGAGGAAGTGGCTGACACCCTACGAAAAGCCCTTAAATTTGTCGATGCCGACAAACTCTATCCTTGTACCAACTGCGGCATGACACCTTTATCCCATCAAGTCGCAAGAGGCAAACTCAACGCCTTAAGTGCAGGCGCAGAGATCGTCAGAAAAGAACTCTTGGCATTAAGATAAGACGCGTTAAGTGTTGCTGTCTTTTTTACAGCAGCATGTTTTATAGCAGCATGAGTCCAGTTTTGTTGAAAGGATATCGACGCGGGTATTAAAAAACGGGATTGGCATCTTGATGCCAATCCCGTTTTCATTTCTAAACTCATGCATTTAGTGCCTGGGTTTATGCATTGTCTTAGCGCTTATTGGCCAAGCTTTGGTGTACGTGGCGGGATCATGCGCCTGTCACCTGTTGACTCAAATGCACCTGCAAATTTAAGCAGGTTATTATCGTCATAGGCGCGGCCTGCAAAGGTCAAACCCACTGGCATGCCAATATCGGCCATCACGCCCATAGGTACAGTCACAGTCGGCACGCCTAAATGGCGAATCGCAAGGTTTCCGTTAGCGACCCAAACTCCGTTGCTCCAAGCTATATCGGCTGAAGCCGGATTCACATGGGCATCGGCAGGGCCCACATCTGCCACGGTTGGGAACAGCACGGCATTAAGCTTTAGCCCGTCCATCCAGTCTTCGAGATCTAGCTTACGCGTCTTCTCTAAGCCACGCAGACCATCGGGAATACTGTCGATCTGATCGAAGGATTTAAGGCCACGCTTGGCCATGTTGACATACTCTTCCATGCCTGCCGCTAAGTCACCTTCACGGTTAGGCAAGGTGCCCAAGTCGTGGGGGAAAATCAGATAGCCGTTAACATCTTCAAGCTTGTTGAGTTTAGGGTCATTGTTAGCACGCAGGAATTCATCGAATGCCCAACCCGAGAGTTCCCATAATTCATCATGGAGGAATTGAGGCGTGACGATACCGCGGTTAAACACTGTCGGCGCACCTGGGCGGTCGCCTTCACAATTTGATACCAGCGGGAAATCGACTTCAATCACTTCGGCGCCAGCGGCTTCTAAGGCTTTACGAGCTGCTTCCCATAGATCGATAACCGATTGGCGAGTATGAATACGTTGACCCGTTGGCCCCCCGATACCTGGGTTTTCGCTAGTGCCCGCCAATTCATCTTTATTGATGTACATGCGCGGCACGCCAAAACGCTTACCTTTGAGCGTATCGGCTTGAGCGGCAAGCGCCAGATAAGATTCTGGGCGAACTGTCGATGCTTTAGGGATTTGTACCCAAGATTGCAGACGCCAGAGATCGCCACGGGTGATAGGATCGTCGGCCACAATTACATCCAGCACTTCAAGCATATCTGCCATAGTGCGGGTATAAGGCACCACTACATCCATGGTCGGCGTCAACGGCCAGTTACCGCGCACGGAAATCACGCCCCGTGACGGAGTGTAAGCACACAAACCGTTATTGGACGCAGGACCTCGGCCGCTCGACCAAGTTTCTTCAGCAAGACCAAAAGCAGAGTAACTTGCCGCAGTGCCTGTGCCCGCCCCATTGGAAGAGCCCGAAGCGAATGGGGCAGTAAGGTAGTTCGCGTTGTATGGGCTTTCAGCGCGGCCATAGTGACCACGCTGCATACCGCCATTGGCCATGGGTGGCATATTGGTTTTGCCTAGGCAAATGGCACCCGCGGCGCGTAGGCGCTCAACGGCGAAGGCATCGTATTGCGCCACTAAATCCTTAAAGGCTGGGCTGCCAGACGCCGCCGTCAGTCCCTTCACTAAATAGCTATCCTTGGCGGTATACGTAATACCCTCAAGTGGGCTCAGTGTTTCACCACGGGCGCGGCGCGCATCTGACGCCTCAGCTTCTTTGAGCGCATCGGGATTGTGTACCACTAACGCATTGAGCTTAGTCTTTGTCGCAGGGCCGTCATACGCCTCAACCCGCGCGAGATACGACTTAACCAACTCCACTGCGGTGGTGCGGCCAGATTCGAGCGCTGCACGCAGCTCGGCAATGGAAACTTCAGTGACTTCAAACATCTTACGCCCTCCCGCTGAAAGCCAATTGTGGTGCAATAACAGTGACATCAATCGTCATGCTGTTCTCCTTGGGTTACTTTCCAGCAGGGATTTGCTGAGTAATACAATGGATATTACCGCCACCTAATAAAATCTCACGGGCTGGCACACCCACAATCTCATGCTCTGGGAAGATTTCCTGCAGTTTTTGGGCTGCGATATCATCGGTTGCAGGGTCAAGCAGTGGGAACACGATGCGATTATTGGTGATTAAAAAGTTCACATAAGAACCTGCTAAACGCTCACCCGCCGTGCGTGGCACGCCAGTGCCTTCGGCCACACCTTTTGATTCTTCTTCGGTGCAATACAGCGGCCCCGGTTGTGGCAACAGATGGATTTTTAACTTACGGCCTTTGGCATCCACGGTATTTTGCAACACCTCTAGCGCCGCTTTTGAGCGTGGATACTGGGGATCAGTCTCATCATCGGTCCAGTGCAGAATGACTTCACCAGGACGGGCGAAACAACACATATTGTCGATATGACCATCGGTCTCATCCATATACACGCCATCTTGCAACCAGATAAACTGCTTAACATTCAAATAGTCACGCAGTAAGTCTTCAATCTGTTCTTTTGTCAGTTCAGGGTTACGGTTGGCGTTAAGTAAACATTCTGCACTTGTCATACAGGTGCCTTCACCATCGACATGGATGGAGCCACCTTCGAGGATCAACGGCGCGCTGTAACGGGCAAAACCATGCTGCGCAAGCATCTGCTGCGCGACTTGCTCGTCCTTATCCCATGGGAAGTACAAACCACCGTTATGGCCGCCCCAAGCATTAAAACCCCAGTCAACACCACGGCATTCGCCATTGTCATTCACAACGATGGTTGGCCCAGTATCGCGAGCCCAGCAATCGTTACTGTCCATTTCAACCAAGGTGACATGGGATGGCATCACCGCTTTAGCTTCGGCTAAAAAGGCTTTAGGAACACCCATATAAACAGGGGTTGCCGCACCAATGGCATCGGCTACCTTAGCGAAAGTCGCCTGAGCATAAGCACCAGATGCACGCCAGTTATCAGGACGATAGGGCCAAATCATCCACACCGCTTGCTGCGCAGCCCATTCGCCAGGCATATAAAAACCATCTTGGGATGGCTTAGTCGTTAACTGCGTGGCATCCACTGTCACGTTTGTCATGAGTTTTGTCTCCAGTAATGCTTAAAAACGATAAGGGTGTGCGTCCTAACATCGGACGACAGAATCGAAATATACCTAACATCAATCAAATGAATAAATTGAAGGACCGCATTTATCATGTGCATAGTTTGGCCGAAATTGTCAGGTCTTCACTCGGTGAGTTTTAGCTTCATTGAAATATTGCTGCGTATCTTATCATTTAAGATGGCTTGCGCTAAATACTTGTATGCAGGACATAGATGAGAATTTATTGGGGAGGAAGGTTGTCAATTTATTGCTCACGAGATGAGTGAATTACGAAATGGAGCGAACGCTCTTTAGTTAAAATAAGTCTTAGTTGAAATACGTCACTAAAATCTGATCTCAGCATCAAAATAGCACTTTTATTTTACCTAGCTTATCATCATCGCTTTATTGTAGCCTTTTGCTAAAAAACACTGCGGAGGCGTATTTTTTGTTCTTTCTCAATATTCGCCCGTTGCAGTATTTATCTTTAAAGGATATCAGCATGACTTCCCACACGGCGCCATTAACCTCATTTTCTACTACTGAACCTTCTATCACTGAAACTTCTACAACGGAACCTTCTAAAACGGAACCTTCTAAAACGGAACCTTCTAAAACGGAACTGTCTATAACAGATGTTGAGCCGCTGCTTAACATTATGGAAAAACTGCGTGATCCGCACACGGGTTGCCCTTGGGACAAAGCGCAAACGTTTCAAACTATAGTGCCTTTTACTTTAGAGGAGGCCTATGAAGTTGCCGATACCATAGAGCGCTTAGCTTGGGATGAGTTACCCGATGAACTCGGGGATTTGTTATTTCAAATCGTATTCTATTGTCAGCTCGGCAAAGAGCAGGGGTTATTTGATTTTTCGAGCGTGATTGAGAAAATCAGCGACAAGTTGACCCGTCGTCATCCCCATGTGTTTGGCGAACAAAATCCGCAAATAGGCGATAGCGCCCAAGCGATGAAAGCCAATTGGGAGGCGATAAAAGCGACTGAGCGTGAACAAAAGGCCCTGCAAGTGGTGGGTGAAACCCAAGCAGATACTGTGGTTTCTGCGTTAGACAATATTCCGCGTACCCAACCTGCGCTGTCGCGCTCAATCAAAATTCAGCAAAGGGTGGCGCGAGTCGGGTTTGATTGGGCCGAGCTTGAGCCCGTGGTCGCTAAAATCCATGAAGAAATCGATGAAGTCTTGCATGAAGTGAATCAACCCGAGCAAGATCAAGCTAAAGTGCAGTCCGAAATGGGCGACTTGCTATTTGCCGTGGTGAATCTAGCTCGTCATCTTAAGGTCGATCCAGAACAAGCTTTGCGCCACGCTAACCTTAAATTTGAACGCCGTTTTCGCGGCGTAGAACAGTTGGCGAGTGACAGCGGTAAAAGCATGGAAGAGCACACATTAATGGAGCTTGATGCCTATTGGGACCAAGTAAAAGCGACAGAGACGAGATAAACGGCAAATTATCCCGATTGGTGTTTGTCGAATCGCGCCGCCTTTGGTATACTACTGCCCCGTCCTAGTGCTTTCTTACAAGCACGTATTTTCAAACTCATTTTCTCAGGTTCAGCATGACTACAAGGTATATCTTCGTTACTGGTGGCGTTGTTTCATCACTAGGTAAAGGCATTGCAGCAGCATCATTAGCTGCAATTTTAGAGGCCCGCGGTCTCAATGTAACCATCATGAAACTGGACCCTTACATTAACGTTGATCCGGGTACCATGAGCCCAACCCAACATGGCGAAGTATTTGTTACTGAAGACGGTGCAGAAACAGATCTCGACTTGGGTCACTACGAGCGTTTCATCCGTACTAAGATGAATCGTCGTAACAACTTCACTACCGGTCGTATTTACGAAGAAGTATTACGTAAAGAACGTCGTGGCGATTATTTGGGCGCAACCATTCAGGTTATCCCACACATCACTAATGCGATTAAAGAAAAAGTATTAGCAGGTGGCGAAGGCCATGATGTGGCTATCGTCGAAATCGGCGGTACTGTGGGTGATATCGAATCTTTGCCGTTCCTAGAGTCTATCCGTCAGCTCGGTGTTGAGCTGGGTCGTGATCGTACTCTGTTCATGCATTTAACCTTAGTGCCTTTCTTAGGTGCTGCAGGCGAAGTGAAAACTAAGCCAACTCAACACTCAGTGAAAGAGCTGCGTTCTATCGGTATTGCACCAGATGTGCTGGTTTGCCGTGGTGATCGTGCGATTCCTGCGAATGAAAAAGCCAAAATTTCGCTGTTCTGTAACGTCGAAGAGCGTGCGGTTATTTCATTAAAAGATGTTGATAGTATTTATAAAATCCCAGCTTTGTTACGTTCACAAGGTTTGGATGACTTAGTGGTTAAGCGTTTCGGTTTAGAATGCCGTGAAGCGGATCTGTCTGAGTGGGAAAATGTTATTTATCAAGAAGCTAATCCAAACGGCGAAGTCGTTATTGGTATGGTGGGTAAATACATTGAACTGCCAGATGCCTATAAGTCAGTCAACGAAGCATTAAAACACGCAGGCCTTAAAAACCGCGTATCTGTGACCATCAAGTATATTGATTCACAAACCGTAGAAGCTAAAGGTGAAGAAGTCTTACAGGGCTTAGACGGTATCTTAGTACCAGGCGGTTTTGGCGAGCGTGGTGTTGAAGGTAAGATACTGGCGGCAAAATTTGCCCGTGAAAACAATCTACCGTATTTCGGTATTTGTTTAGGTATGCAAGTTGCCCTGATTGAATTTGCGCGTAATGTTGCAGGTATGGCTGATGCACATTCAACTGAATTCAATAAAGAAACACCATTCCCAGTGGTGGGTTTGATCACTGAATGGATTGACGAAGAAGGTAATGTTGAGCAGCGCCATGAAGCGTCTGACTTAGGTGGCACTATGCGTTTAGGCGCTCAATTGTGTCATTTACTCGAGGGTTCAAAAGCGGCTCAAGCCTACAAAGGTAATAGCTGTGTAGAACGTCACCGTCACCGTTACGAAGTGAACAACAAATACAGAGAGCGTTTAGAGCAGGCTGGCATGATCTTCAGCGGTTTGTCTTCTGATCGTAAACTGGTGGAAATGATCGAATTAAAAGATCACCCATGGTTTGTTGCAGGTCAATTCCATCCTGAATTCACCTCAACTCCGCGCGATGGTCACCCATTGTTCGAAGGGTTTATTGCTGCGGCAAGTGCGCATCAAAAACGTGATCTGAAGTAAGAATATTTGAGGCCGGACCCGCGACAGTGGGGCCGGCCTTTTGCTACACTCGTCGCTACTTGAAACATAAGAACTTAATACCTCTGGGTATAAACAGCATGCGTATCAGTTGCATCTGTATGGACGCAAACCGTAAATGGAATTTTGTTATTTTCTGCGGTATGTGACTTCCATTTATTCCCATAGGTATTGGTTTTTTCTTTTATCTTTAAACTTAAATCGAGGGTGTTATGGCTAAGATTATTAACGTGATTGGTCGCGAGATTATGGATTCTCGTGGTAACCCAACTGTTGAAGCCGAAGTGCATTTAGAAGGTGGTTTTGTGGGTATGGCTGCGGCGCCTTCTGGTGCATCAACCGGTAGCCGCGAAGCGTTAGAATTACGTGATGGCGATAAGAGCCGTTATTTAGGCAAAGGCGTATTAACAGCTGTTGCTAACGTAAACGGTGTCATCCGCGCAGCATTATTAGGCAAAGATGCGACTGCACAAGCTGAGCTTGATCAAATCATGATCGACTTAGATGGCACAGAAAACAAAGACAAGTTAGGCGCAAACGCGATTCTGGCTGTGTCTTTAGCGGCTGCTAAAGCAGCAGCAGCATCTAAAGGTATTCCTTTATACGCGCATATTGCTGAATTAAACGGTACACCAGGCCAATATTCTATGCCTGTGCCTATGATGAATATCTTAAACGGTGGCGAGCACGCGGATAACAACGTTGATATCCAAGAATTCATGGTGCAACCTGTTGGCGCGAAAACCTTCCGTGAAGCACTGCGCATGGGCGCTGAAATCTTCCATACGCTGAAAAAAGTATTGCACGACAAAGGTCTAAGCACTTCTGTGGGTGACGAAGGTGGTTTTGCACCTAACTTAGCGTCAAACGCTGATGCGTTAGCCATTATCAAAGAAGCGGTTGAACTGGCTGGCTACAAGTTAGGTACTGATGTGACGTTAGCGCTGGATTGCGCTGCATCTGAATTCTACAAAGACGGCAAATACGATTTAGCGGGCGAAGGCAAAGTCTTCGACTCGAACGGTTTCTCTGATTTCTTAAAATCATTGGCTGACCAATACCCAATCGTGTCTATCGAAGACGGCTTAGACGAATCAGATTGGGACGGCTGGGCTTATCAAACTCAAATCATGGGTGACAAGATCCAATTAGTGGGCGACGATTTATTCGTTACTAACACTAAAATCTTAACCCGTGGTATTGAAAACGGTATTGCTAACTCAATCCTTATCAAGTTTAACCAAATTGGTTCATTGACAGAGACTTTAGCGGCTATTCGTATGGCGAAAGAAGCTGGTTATACTGCCGTGATTTCACATCGTAGTGGTGAGACTGAAGATTCAACTATTGCTGACTTAGCCGTGGGTACTGCTGCAGGTCAAATCAAAACCGGTTCACTGTGTCGTTCTGACCGTGTCGCTAAATACAACCAATTGCTGCGCATCGAAGAGCAATTAGGTGAAAAAGCCCCATACCGTGGTTTGAAAGAGATCAAAGGTCAGGCGTAATTTAATATTTGATGTAAAAAGGCCACCACTTGGTGGCCTTTTTTGTTGTACTATCTGCTGTATATTTTTTTAATCCAAGATACTGACGCTAATTCCTCCATGAAATTTTTTGTCATTGCACTCATAGTGCTACTCGGTGTACTGCAATTCCGTCTTTGGTCGGGAGGTAATAGTCTTCCTGAATATTTCGTTCTGCAAAAACAAATTGCCGCCCAGCAAGAAGGTAACGCCAAACTCAATGAGCGTAACCAAGTGCTAAAGGAAGAAATCATCGATCTGAAAAGTGGTACAGAAGCCATCGAAGAGCGCGCACGTAACGAACTTGGCATGGTTAAAGAAGGCGAGACCTTCTATCGCGTCGTGGGTGGTGAGCGCTCGGTATCGAGTCCATCTCAGTAATATGGAGTTAGGATGACAGAGCTAGGACATTTAGATCTTGGATTAAATGAACAATCCAATCCCGATAGTCAATCTGATCTGGTAACACAAATTGAATTGCAGCGCCAAGCTGAGCATGTCACTCAAGCTGTGGTTGCCATCGTTCCCGCCGCAGGCATAGGTAGCCGTATGGGCGCCGACAGACCTAAGCAATATCTTGAGGTGTGCGGCCAGAGTATTCTCGCTCATACCTTAGATAAGCTCTTGTCCCATCCGCACATTTCTCAAGTGATCGTCGCCTTACATTCGAACGATACTATCTTCGATACCTTGCCACAGGCCGTGCACCCCAAATTGATTACAGTATTAGGTGGCGGTGAGCGCGCTGATTCTGTGCTGGCGGCGCTGCAAATTGCGCCCGAGCACAGTTGGGCCTTAGTGCATGATGCGGCAAGACCTTGTTTAACCGCGACGGATATCGACAAGTTACTCGCATCTAGAGTGCAATTCCCCCAAGGTGCTATTTTGGCAATGCCTGTACGCGATACCATGAAGCGCGCGAATAAACAGGGTGAAATCAGTGCCACTGTGTGCCGCGATAATTTATGGCATGCATTGACGCCGCAGTTATTTCCAGCGCAGCAATTAAAAAATTACCTCAATGCGGCTCTGGCTGCAGGTGCGGTAGTCACAGATGAGGCTTCGGCGATGGAATGGGCGGGGATATCACCCGGACTCGTTTCGGGCCGTGCTGATAATATAAAAGTAACGCATCCCGACGATTTAGGGCTAGCCGAACTGTTTTTGATGCGTGCCGTTAAATAGTCATAATCAAAGTAAAATAATACGTTAGGAATATTAAATGAAAATCCGTATCGGCCATGGTTTCGATGTGCATAAATTTGGTGCGGCGCGGCCACTTATCCTTTGTGGCGTGGAAGTACCCTATGAAACAGGCCTAGTCGCTCACTCTGATGGTGATGTGGTATTGCATGCGATTTCCGATGCCATCCTCGGTGCTTTAGCGCTCGGTGACATAGGAAAACATTTCCCCGATACCGATGCCGCCTATAAGGGTGCCGATAGCCGCGTATTGCTGCGTCATTGCTATGCTTTAGCGAGGGAGAAAGGCTTTGTGCTTGGCAATCTTGACGTCACTATCATAGCCCAAGCTCCTAAAATGGCACCGCACATAGAGGCAATGCGCCAGATATTAGCCGCCGATTTAACCGCGGAACTTGACGATATTAATGTCAAAGCGACCACGACTGAACAGCTTGGATTTACCGGGCGTAAAGAAGGTATTGCGGTAGAAGCCGTGGTACTTATGGCCCGCAAACACGATTAACTTAAGAGTAAAAAAGTCCCATGAGCGAATTACATTATCTGTATGGTAAGCCTTTAGGTACAGCAGATCTAAGAACCCAAAATAGCGATTTTATCGTGAAAGAGATTTTGCCTTTTAGCCCGACGGGTGAAGGTGAACATCATATGCTGCATGTACGCAAAGAAGGGCTAAATACAGTACAAGTCGCTGAAATGATCGCTAAGTTTGCTAAGGTGCATCCGAAGGAGGTCACCTACGCTGGGCAAAAAGATAAAAATGCCATCACAGAACAATGGTTTGGTGTGCGTATTCCAGGTAAAGAAACGCCTACTTGGAAGGAGCTCAATAGCGATCGTTTGACTATATTGTCGAGCAGCCGCCACAGCAAGAAACTGCGAATCGGTGCCTTAGTCGGTAACCGCTTTATTCTTACCCTGAGAAATGTTACCCAAGTGGAAGACATTATCAGTCGTATCGAAAAGGTCGCTCAAGTGGGCGTGCCCAATTACTTTGGTGAGCAGCGCTTTGGTCACGATGGCAAAAACTTAGTGTTTGGTCGCCAAATGATGGCGGGTAAAAAAGTCAAAGACAGAAATAAGCGCAGCATGTATTTGTCTGCCGTGCGCTCAAATCTGTTTAACACTGTGGTGTCGTACCGTTTAGCCAACCATGGCACTAAGCCTTTAGCGGGTGATTGTGTGATGTTAGCGGGCAGCAAAAGCTTCTTTGTTACGCCTGAATGGGATCTCATCGTATTGAAGCGTCTGATTGAAAAAGACATTCAACTTTCTGCACCATTGTGGGGGCGCGGCATGATGTTACCCCAAGGTGAAGCTGCTGCGGTGGAAACCTTAGCCGTGAGTGAGTTAGCTGACGATTGCTATGGTTTAGAGCACGCCGGATTAGAGCAAGAACGTCGTCCGTTACTGCTTGAGCCCCAAGGCCTTAAATATGAACAAACCGCCGATGGCTTAGTGCTGGAGTTTGTGTTGCCTGCGGGCAGTTTTGCAACATCGTTATTGAGAGAGTTGGTTAATTATCAAGATGTTAAAGAGCAGCAATGGCAAGCGACATTGGTGCAGGAGCCTGCGCCTGAGGTAATTAACGCTAACGTAGTGGCTAACACTGATACTGTTAAGACTGAAGCAGAGTCATGATCCGTATCCTTGTTAGCAATGACGATGGGATTAATGCTCCAGGTATCAAAGCCTTATCTGAGGCTTTGGCTGAAATAGCGACTGTGCTGACTGTTGGGCCGGATCGAAATTGCTCTGGTGCGAGCAACTCATTAACCTTGACTAATCCATTAAGAATTAATAGGTTAGATAATGGCTATATTTCCGTTCACGGTACACCGACAGATTGCGTCCATTTGGCTATCCGAGAATTATGTGATGGCGAACCTGATATGGTGGTGTCTGGCATCAATGCGGGGGCAAATATGGGTGATGACACCTTATATTCGGGGACAGTTGCCGCCGCGATGGAAGGACGCTTTTTAGGTTTTCCTGCAATAGCGATTTCGCTTAATGGCCGTAAATTCGAACATTATCAATCGGCGGCTGTTTATGCTCGGCGGATAGTTCAAGGTTTGTTGGCCCAGCCTTTGGCAAAAGATCAGATCTTAAATGTGAATGTGCCTGACTTGCCACTTGATCAAATTAAAGGCATCAAAGTGACTCGCCTCGGCGCTCGTCATAAGGCCGAAGGCATAGTGCGAACGCAAGATCCTGCCGGACGTGAAATCTTCTGGCTTGGTCCACCGGGACAAGAGCAGGATGCCACAGAGGGCACTGATTTTCATGCTATCGCCAATGGCTATGTTTCAATTACGCCCTTGACGGTTGATTTAACCGCCTACGGACAACTAACGGCATTGCAAAATTGGGTAGATAAAATATGACTCGAGTTGCCTTAACATCGGCGGTGAATTTAGCTAAAAAGCTTCAAGATGCGGGGATCCGTAATCAAGCCGTGTTAAAGGCGATATCGCATACGCCGCGAGAAATGTTTCTCGATAATGCGCTAGCCCATAAAGCCTATGAAAATACGGCTTTGCCAATTGGACAAGGGCAAACCATTTCGCAGCCTTATATTGTTGCCCGTATGAGCGAACTCTTACTGCACAAGATGCCACAGCGAGTGTTAGAAGTGGGGACGGGATCGGGCTATCAGGCAGCCATTTTGGCTCAATTGGTGCCTCAGCTTTGTACTATCGAACGGATCAAAGGTTTACAAATTCAAGCAAGACAGCGTTTAAAACGATTAGATTTGCATAATGTGTCGTTCAAATATGGTGATGGTTGGTTGGGATGGGCTAATCGTAGTCCGTTCGATGCCATTATGGTGACTGCGGCGGCGGCGACTATACCAGAAGCTTTATTGTCTCAGTTGGCTGATGGAGGGGTGTTAGTCTTACCTGTGGGAGAGGATACTCAACAATTGATGCGTATTACGCGCACTGCTGACCGCTTTAGTTCTGAAACCATTGAAACGGTTAAATTTGTACCTTTAATTAATGGAGAGTTAGCTTAACCTTGTGTTGTGCTACTGTGTTAAGCGAAGTGCTTGTTTTGCACAGAAGGCGTCATTTTCTCATCATAAACAGTAATACAACCTTACCAAGGAGTTTTTATTGTTGAATGCGGGTTTACTCTTAAACCTTTGCTTTATATTTCTGCTTGTAGGCTGTAGCTTTCAGGCCAGCAGACCCGCACCCGTCGAAAATATTTCCCATAGCTACTCTAAAAATAGCAAAGGCCACATTAAATCGAATTCATATAAAGTTAAAAAAGGTGACACTCTCTACTCTATTTCTTGGGCTGCAGGGAAAGACTTTTCTGAAATAGCTAAACTTAATCAATTAGATAACCCTTATACAATTTACCCTGGACAGATTTTATATTTAACTAATACTAAATCTAGTAACCAATCAAAATCTACGACTTTAGATGGAAATATAACGGATAATTCAGATGCTAACTCAAGTAAAAGTGATAAAAAACAATTAGATGATAAGGTTTATCAGTCTAATGCTAAGTCAAGTGACGATCTGAAAAAAACACTTGATCAGAAAGCTAAGCCCGCGTACCTTGTAACAAGTTCCCAACAAAATGTTAACCAACTAATGGTTCCACCCACCTCAACACTGCCAGCCAGTGTGAGTCAGTGGCAGTGGCCAGTAAGAGGGAAGTTAATCGGAACTTATTCTGCCAATGAGCAGGGAAATAAAGGTATTAAGATCGCGGGAAATCGGGGAGATATCATCAAAGCTGCTGCAGATGGGCGGGTGGTATACGCAGGAAGTGCTCTTAGGGGTTACGGTAATTTAGTGATTATTAAACATAGTGACGATTACCTTAGTGCTTATGCTCATACGGACAAGATCTTAGTCAAAGAAAAGCAACATGTCCTCGCAGGGCAGACTGTTGCAAAAATGGGCAATACAGGTGCCAATCGGGTAATGTTACATTTTGAAATTCGTTACCATGGACAGTCTGTAAACCCACTTACTTATTTACCTAAACAATGATTGTTTGGGGCCTTGTTGGCAAATGGAGGATAGGAAATTGCACTAATTCAGCAGTTTAATCAGGTTTGGGAGATTTGATCATGAGCCGCATAAATAGCACTGCCGCAGAAGCACTAGTAGATTTTTCCGTAGAAACCGTAGACTTTGATCTTGAAAAAGAAGAAGTTGCCACAGATCTAGTCCAAGAGCTAGGAATAGAACAACAGGTCCAAGATGACCTGCAAAAAAATCTTGATGCCACTCAACTTTATCTAGGTGAGATTGGTTTTTCCCCACTGCTTAGCGCAGAAGAAGAAGTTTACTTTTCCCGTAAGGCCTTAAAAGGTTGTGCAAAATCCCGTAATCGCATGATCGAAAGTAATTTACGTCTCGTCGTAAAAATTGCACGTCGTTACAATAACCGCGGCTTAGCACTGCTCGATCTTATCGAAGAGGGTAATTTAGGTTTAATTCGTGCCGTAGAAAAGTTTGACCCAGAAAGAGGTTTTCGTTTTTCAACCTATGCGACTTGGTGGATCAGACAGACGATTGAACGCGCTATCATGAATCAAACTCGTACTATTCGTTTGCCGATTCATGTTGTTAAAGAACTCAACGTATACTTGCGCACAGCCCGCGAATTAGCACAAAAACTGGATCATGAACCTACAGCGGAAGAAATTGCTGAAAAACTGCAAGTTTCTAGCTCTGATGTGAGCCGCATGCTTAAGCTGAATGAAAAAATTACCTCTGTTGATACGCCTTTAGGGGGCGATAACGAGAAAGCATTATTAGATGTATTGGCCGATGATGATAGTGTTGGCCCAGACTATAAAGTGCAAGATGAAGACATCTCTAACTCGGTGGTGAAATGGCTTAACGAGTTGAACACAAAACAAAGAGAAGTATTAGCCCGTCGTTTTGGTTTGTTAGGTTATGAACCTTCTACGCTTGAAGATGTGGGGGCTGAAATTGGTTTAACCCGTGAACGTGTTCGTCAAATCCAAGTGGAAGCATTAAAACGCTTACGTGATTTATTGGGTTCTCAAGGTTTATCTGTTGAAGCTTTATTTAGAAACTAATGTCTGTCTTCTGGTGCCTTTCAGAGAAGCTATCCAGAAAATGTACTTAGTGTCAGATCACGTCATAAAGTAAAACGCCCACTATAGAGTGGGCGTTGTTATTTTTAGGCTTTTATTTAGATCACCTGATATTTAGCTCAAGCGTTTCAGTTCATAGAGCAAATCAAGCGCCTGTTTTGGCGTTAAGTTATCGGGATTAATGCTACTTAATTTAGTCAAAGCTGGATTTTCAACCGGTTCAGGTAAAGCGAGTAAGCTTTGAATGGGCGTCCTCGTTCCTTCTGGTTGATGATCGCGACTCTCCAATTGCTGCAATTTATGTTTCGCTGCTTTAATCACTTTGTTTGGCACGCCGGCAAGCGCCGCAACTTGTAAGCCGTAGCTTTTACTGGCGGCGCCTTCTTGTACTGCATGCATAAAGGCGATGGTATCATCGTGCTCTATGGCATCAAGGTGCACATTGTAAACACCTGCCATTAAGTCAGGTAATTGAGTTAGCTCAAAATAATGGGTGGCGAATAGGGTCATAGCCCCTACTTGCTGGGCTAAATATTCCGCCGCCGACCAAGCTAGTGATAAACCATCATAGGTGGATGTTCCACGGCCGATTTCATCCATTAACACTAAACTACTGGCAGTGGCATTGTGCAGGATGTTGGCAGTTTCAGTCATTTCTACCATAAAGGTTGAGCGGCCAGAGGCCAGATCGTCTGATGCGCCAATACGGGTAAAGATGCGATCAATCGGGCCAATCAGGGCGCGATCTACTGGAACAAAACAACCAATATGGGCCATCAGTGTAATCAAGGCGACTTGGCGCATATAGGTTGATTTACCGCCCATGTTAGGTCCAGTCACAATCAACATACGTCGTTGATTATGTAAGATTACTGGGTTAGCGATAAACGGCGTTTGGCTAACACGCTCCACCACTGGATGGCGACCTGCGTCTATTTGTACGCCGATATCTTGGCTCAGCTCTGGACAAGTGTAGCCCAAGGTTTCGGCACGCTCGGCAAAGTTACTCAGTACATCAAGCTCAGCCGCAGCTCTAGCAAAAGCCTGTAATTCATGTAATTTCGGCAGAATAAGATCGAATAACTGTTCCCATAACTGCTTTTCGAGTGCCAGGGCTTTACCTTGGCTCGAGAGGACTTTTTCTTCGTATTCCTTAAGTTCAGGCGTGATATAACGCTCCATATTCTTAAGTGTTTGGCGTCGTTGATAATTGAGCGGTACTTGTGAGGATTGCAGACGGCTCACTTCGATGTAATAGCCGTGTACGCGGTTATAGCCGACTTTAAGTGTATTGATGCCAGTACGTTCTTTTTCTCTGGCTTCAAGTTGTACTAAGTAATCACTCGCTCCTTCGCTCAGGCCGCGCCATTCATCCAGTTCGCTGTTGTAGCCTTCACGGATCACCCCGCCATCGCGGATAAGCATAGGTGGATTATCGACTATCGCGCGCTCAAGCAGGGCTTGCTCAGCGGGGAACTCACCTAAGTGTTGCCGTAATTGAGTCGTGTGCGGCGCGCTCAGTGTGCTTAAACTCTGTTGTAATTCAGGCAATAAGCCCAGAGCTTGACGTAAACGGGCAAAGTCTCTTGGGCGAGCGGTACGCAGCGCGAGTCTTGCCATGATACGTTCGATATCGCCAAGTGCCTTTAACTGCTCATGCAAATCTTCGTGGGCAGCGGTATCGAGGAGTTCAGTCACCGCCTGTTGGCGCGCCTTGATTTGCTTAGGATCTCGCAGAGGCTGATGGATCCAGCGTTGTAACATACGGCTGCCCATAGGCGTTGCCGTATTATCCAATACTGCCGCTAAGGTATTATCGCGGCCACCGGCAAGGTTTTGAGTTAATTCTAAATTTCGGCGAGTTGCCGCATCGAGTACTATGCTATCGGTTTGATTGAAGCGGATAATGGCATTAATATGGGGCAGTGCCGTGCGCTGTGTGTCTTTGACATATTGCATCAAGCAACCCGCAGCCTGCAGTGATAAACGTGCATCTGCGATGCCAAAACCATGTAAGTCTTTAGTGCCAAACTGAGCTAGCAGTAACTTGATACTCGTATCGTAATCAAATTCCCATTCAGGGCGACGACGTTTACCTTTAAAACCGTTAAGTAGACCTAGTTCGCCAAAGTCTTCACTGTAGAGAATTTCAACGGGATTAGTGCGTTGCAATTCCGCTTCTAATGACTCTCGCGTGTCGAGCTCTGCAATCACAAAACGTCCGGATGAAACATCTAATGTGGCATAACCAAAACCAACTTTACCTTGATAAACCGCGGCTAACAGATTGTCTTGGCGTTCTTGTAGCAACGCTTCGTCGGTTAAAGTGCCTGGCGTGACAATTCGCACCACTTTACGTTCTACTGGCCCTTTAGATGTCGCGGGATCGCCAATCTGTTCGCAAATCGCAACTGATTGACCAATTTGAACTAATTTTGCAAGATAGCCTTCCACAGCATGGTAAGGAAGCCCCGCCATCGGAATAGGATCGCCACCACTTTTACCGCGCGCAGTGAGTGAAATGCCTAACAGCTCAGAAGCGCGTTTAGCATCGTCATAAAACAACTCGTAGAAGTCACCCATGCGATAAAACAGCAACATATCGTGATGTTCTGCTTTCATCGTCAAGTACTGACGCATCATAGGAGTATGTTTTTCTAAATCATCGGTATCAATTACATTCATTAAATCGTTATCGTCCGTTGTGACTGCCTAAAGGCGATACAGTTTGTGTGGTTAAGGGTGATTAAGCGCTATGGAAGCGGAAGACTGCTGTACAATTTTCAGCTAAAAAGACCACGCAAAATTTGTTGCGCCAATCTTAGCAATAATTTAGCGAAAATTGAGCCCTTAACGATGGATATTGATCAAAGGGAGCTATTATTTGATTTGATATTCGCTAAAACCTTGGCCATATTAAAAATCCTATCAGCTAAAAATAATTCAGTCACAGGTCTTGATACTGTATGATTGTACAGTATACTAGTCAGCAGAATTAAGACAAAAAGCGCGGCTTTTTGAATTACCCGTTTGTAAATTGAATATCACTTTTGACAGCTTAATGCTTGTCTTGATGAGGGAACAGGAATGAAGGTCGATCCAAATAAAGAGAAAGCACTTGCTGCGGTATTGATCCAAATTGAGAAACAATTTGGTAAAGGCTCCATCATGAAGCTGGGCGAAGATCGCTCTATGGATGTTGAGACCATTTCTACCGGTTCTCTGTCTCTGGACGTTGCTTTAGGTGCTGGCGGTTTGCCAATGGGTCGTATCGTTGAGATCTATGGTCCTGAATCATCAGGTAAAACAACACTGACTTTAGAAGTGATTGCGGCAGCGCAACGTGAAGGCAAAACCTGTGCCTTTATCGATGCAGAGCATGCACTAGACCCTATTTATGCTAAAAAATTGGGCGTAGATATTGATAACCTGCTGTGTTCGCAACCGGATACCGGCGAGCAAGCGCTTGAGATTTGTGATGCTTTAACTCGCTCAGGTGCTGTTGACGTTATCGTAGTCGACTCAGTGGCGGCATTAACGCCTAAAGCTGAAATCGAAGGCGAAATTGGTGATTCTCACATGGGCCTAGCGGCGCGTATGATGAGCCAAGCTATGCGTAAACTTGCGGGTAACTTAAAGCAATCTAACACCTTACTTATCTTCATCAACCAAATTCGGATGAAGATTGGTGTGATGTTCGGTAACCCAGAAACTACAACCGGTGGTAATGCGCTGAAGTTTTATGCTTCTGTTCGCCTAGATATTCGCCGCACTGGTGCCATTAAAGACGGCGATGAAGTGGTCGGTAACGAAACTCGCGTTAAAGTGGTGAAAAACAAGGTTGCAGCGCCGTTTAAGCAAGCTGAGTTCCAAATCCTTTATGGCCAAGGTATTAACCGTACTGGTGAGTTAGTTGACTTAGGCGTAGCCCATAAGTTGATTGAAAAAGCGGGTGCTTGGTACAGCTATAAAGGTGATAAAATCGGCCAAGGTCGTGCTAATGCTGGCAAATATCTGACTGAAAACCCAGCTATTGCGGCTGAAATTGACAAGACGCTACGTGAGTTGCTTTTGAGTAATCCGAGTGCCTTGGCTGCCAAAGCTGATGATAGTACTGAGGACAATATTGATTTAGAGACAGGCGAAGTATTCTGAGTCAGTCAGCCCATCAAATTGCGGTCGCGCTGTTAGCGCGCCGCGATTATTCCCGTTTACAAATCCGCGATAAATTGCTCGAAAAAGGTTTCGAACTTAACGATATCGAACCTGTACTCGATGCTTGCGAATCCTCCGGTTTTATTAATGATGCTCGTTATGCCGAACTGTTGGTGCGAAGCCACATCAGTCGAGGCCACGGTGCAATACGCATCCGCCAAGCCATCGCACAGAAAGGCTTATCTAAAGACTGTATTGAAGCCGCTTTGGTTAATTGTGATTGTGACTGGTTTGAGCTAGCAAAAGATAAAGCCACCAAAAAATACGGCGTTCCTCGCGTAACAGAAGTGAAGGGCTCTAAAGCTCGGGATCTCATCGTGAAGGAAAAAGCCAAACGAGTGCGTTTTTTAATGGGCCAAGGCTTTAGCTACGATCAAATCACTTACGCACTAGATTCAGATCCCAATGATCTCGATGAAAATTATTAAATTTGGAGCTAAGACTGTAAAAGTTCATCTAAATATCATCGATGAGTCTTGTTCATGTCGTACTCCACATTAGACTCACTTGCTTAAATATTGTCCGTGCCGCGATAAACTTACACCGTCTTTATTTGTGCTTTATCCTGTCGTTTTGCTTCTAGTGACTCTGGTGTGGGCGATTCACGCTAAAATATTAAATTCCTGATGTGTATATCACCAATCAAGACTGGTCGTCCTTCCTTAGTCTGCTTATAATGCTGGGCAAATAGAAATACGGCTAGCCTAAGGCGTAGCTGGTAATGCTTACCCAATTCAGGATGATTTCATGTATCAAACTACAGCAGAGCTCAGAAGCGCTTTCCTCGAATTTTTCCGCAGCAATGGTCATCAAGTTGTGGACAGTAGTTCATTAGTGCCAGGCAACGATCCCACACTTTTATTTACCAATGCAGGCATGAACCAGTTCAAGGACGTGTTTCTTGGCATGGACAAACGCAATTATACGCGTGCGACCACTGCTCAACGTTGTGTACGCGCCGGTGGTAAACATAACGATTTGGATAACGTTGGCTACACAGCACGTCATCACACCTTTTTCGAAATGCTAGGTAACTTCAGTTTTGGAGATTATTTCAAAGAAGAAGCGATTCGTTTGGGCTGGACTTTTTTAACTGAAACGTTAAAGCTGCCGAAGGAACGTCTGTGCGTCACTATTTATCAGACAGATGATGAAGCCTTTGAAATCTGGAATAAAAAAATTGGTGTCGCTGCCGAGAACATCATACGTATCGGTGACAATAAAGGTGCTGCCTTTGCGTCAGATAACTTCTGGCAAATGGGTGATACCGGTCCTTGTGGTCCATGTACTGAGATTTTTTATGATCATGGTGATCATATTTGGGGCGGACGTCCTGGCAGTCCTGAAGAAGATGGTGATCGTTTCATCGAAATCTGGAACATCGTTTTCATGCAGTACAACCGTCAAGCATCGGGTGAAATGTTACCTTTGCCTAAGCCCTCGGTTGATACAGGCATGGGGATTGAGCGTATTGCTGCGATTATGCAGGGCGTACATTCTAACTACGAAATCGATATTTTCCGTACTTTGATTGCTAAAGCCGCAGAGGTCATTGGTGTTAGTGACTTATCCGAAAAGTCGCTGCGAGTCATTGCCGATCATATCCGTTCATGTGCATTTTTAATTGCCGATGGCGTTATGCCGTCGAACGAAGGCCGTGGTTATGTGCTGCGCCGTATTATTCGTCGCGCTGTTCGCCATGGTAACAAGTTAGGTGCGACCGAAGCTTTCTTCTACAAGCTGGTTCCGTCATTGGTTGCGGTGATGGGCGATGCAGCAAAAGGGTTAGCTGAGACTCAAGCGATTGTTGAAAAGGCACTGAAAGCGGAAGAAGAGCAATTTGCCCGTACGCTTGAACGTGGTTTAGGTATTTTAGATACGGCCTTAAACGAGTTGAAAGGTGACACCTTAGACGGCGAAACCGTATTTAAGCTGTATGACACCTATGGCTTCCCAATGGATTTGACCGCTGACGTCTGCCGTGAGCGCAATATAATTGTCGATGAAGCAGGTTTTGAAGTCGCCATGGCTGAACAACGTAGCCGCGCACAAGCTGCCGGTAACTTTGGTGCAGATTATAACGCTGCGCTGAAAATTGATGCTGAAACTGCATTCAGTGGTTACACCGAATTAGCGGGTCAAGCTAAGGTCACCGCGATTTATCAAAATGGTGAGTCAGTGACGGCGATCAAAGCGGGTGATGAAGCCGTTGTCGTGCTCGATGTAACACCTTTCTACGCTGAATCTGGCGGTCAAGTAGGCGATAAAGGCCAATTGGTTGCGAATGGTATTGAGTTTACGGTAAACGATACGCAAAAGTATGGTCAAGCAACGGGCCATCAAGGTGTTTTGGCTACAGGTAGCTTGAGCGTTGGCCAAGTTATTGAAGCGAAAGTGGACAAAAAACTGCGTCACCGTACTCAGTTAAACCATTCTGTTACGCATTTACTGCATGCCGCACTGCGTCAAGTGCTCGGTACTCATGTCTCGCAAAAAGGTTCTTTGGTTGATCCTGAGCGCTTACGTTTTGACTTCTCCCATTTCGAAGGCGTAAAAGCTGCTGAATTAAAAGAAGTTGAAGAATTAGTTAATACTCAAATTCGTCGTAACCATGAGCTGAAAACCGCTGAAATGGGCATAGATGAAGCTAAAGAGAAAGGCGCTATGGCACTCTTTGGTGAGAAATATGATTCACAAGTGCGAGTTGTGACTATGGGCGATTTCTCTATCGAATTGTGTGGCGGCACCCATGTGGGTCGCACTGGCGATATCGGCTTATTCAAAATCACCTCTGAAGCGGGTATTGCTGCGGGTGTACGTCGCATCGAAGCCGTGACTGGTGCTGCAGCTATGGCTTATGTGGCGCAGCAACAAGCTGAACTGGAAGAAGCCGCTGCCTTATTGAAAGGTGATGCCAACTCAGTTGTGGCTAAGTTAAAAGCGCAGCTCGATAAGATGAAGCAACTCGAAAAAGAAATGGCGCAGCTGAAAGATAAGTTAGCGGCCGCAGCGAGTGCAGACTTAGTGGGCGATGCCGTTGTAGTTAATGGCGTTAACGTACTGATCAAAAAATTAGACGGCGTTGAGGCAAGTTCATTACGCGGCTTGCAAGATGAATTAAAACAGAAATTGAAATCGGCCATTATCGTGCTTGGTACAGCGCAGGAAGGGAAAGTTAACCTGATCGCGGGTGTGAGTAACGATCTGATCGGTAAAGTCAAAGCGGGTGAGCTCGTCGCTATGGTCGCTGCACAAGTGGGCGGTAAAGGCGGTGGTCGTTCTGATATGGCTCAAGCGGGCGGTAGCCAGCCAGAAAATCTGGATGCGGCATTGGCTCAAGTATTACCTTGGATTACTGAGCGTCTAGCTTAAGAGGTTGCTGTGCCCCAAAAACGAAAGCTTAGTGGTAGCAAGCTTTTTGTGAAAAAGTTCGGCGGTACTTCGGTGGGTTCTATTGAACGTATCGAAGCGGTCGCTGAGCAGATTACAAAGTCAGCTCACAATGGTGAGCAGCAAGTTTTAGTCTTATCCGCGATGGCGGGTGAGACGAATCGCCTGTTTGCACTTGCAGCACAAATTAATCCGCGGGCCTCGGCGCGCGAGTTAGACATGCTAGTATCGACGGGTGAGCAAGTGAGTATTGCTTTGATGTCGATGGCGCTACAACGTCGCGGCATAAAAGCAAAATCCCTTACGGGCGATCAAGTGCAAATTCATACAAATAGTCAATTTGGCCGCGCCAGCATTGAGCGAGTTGATACTGAATATTTGCAGTCTTTGCTTGCCGATGGTGTTGTGCCGATCGTTGCTGGGTTTCAGGGCATCGATCCTCAAGGCGAAGTGACCACCTTAGGACGCGGTGGTTCAGATACCACTGCAGTAGCCTTAGCGGCAGCGATAGAAGCCGATGAATGCCAGATTTTTACCGATGTGGCTGGGGTATTTACCACAGATCCGAATATTGATAGCAGTGCACGTCGCCTCGATGTGATTGGGTTTGATGTGATGCTCGAAATGGCAAAGCTCGGCGCTAAAGTATTGCATCCAGATTCAGTTGAATACGCCGAGCGTTTTCGCGTACCGCTGCGAGTATTGTCGAGCTTTGAAGCTGGGCAGGGGACGTTAATCCAATTTGGCGACGAGTCGGAATTAACGATTGCCTCATTAGTGCAAGGTATCGCGATTAATAAGGCGCTGGCAACGCTAACGATTGAAGGGCTGTTTACCACCAGTGAACGTTATCAAGCGCTGTTAGGCTGCTTAACGCGATTGGAAATCGATGTGGAATTTATTTCTCCATTGAGGATCCATGAGGATGATCCTTCGGGTCGAGTCAGTTTTATGCTCGCTGAAGCTAAGGTTGATACTCTGCTTAATGAGCTCGAAGGCTTAAGCGAAAGCCTCGCACTCGGGCCATTGATTATCGAACGTCAACGTGCAAAAGTATCTTTAGTTGGCAAAGGTTTACAGGCAAAAATGGGATTATTGACTAAGATGTTAGAAGTCTTGGGTAATGAAACTATTCATGCTAAGTTACTCACGACGTCAGAGAGTAAATTATCAACCGTTATCGATGAAAGGGACTTACACAAGGCGGTTCGGGCGTTACATCACGCTTTCGAGCTAAATAAGGTGTAATTAAATAACCGTTTGAGTATTGAATACTATTAATTTGTACTAAGCTGACCTTATAATAAGCCCATCTACCGGATGAGTGCCGTGTGTAAGCTGAATTAAGAAATAAAGGAGCTATCGAATGCTGATTTTGACTCGTCGTGTTGGCGAAACACTGATGATTGGTGATGAAGTCACAGTTACAGTGCTAGGGGTAAAAGGCAATCAAGTGCGTATTGGTGTGAATGCACCAAAAGAGGTTTCTGTTCATCGCGAAGAAATCTACCAACGCATTCAATCTGAAAAATCAGGTACACCATCGGAAGGTGGTAACTTTTAGTACCTTGTTTTGGCAAGCGTACTACGGCAACAGAAGAGTCAGTTTTTTAACTGGCTTTTTTATTTTTTAGACCGAAAGATTGGCGTAAATCAATACATTGGCTTGATATAACAGCAATGTGATTAAAAACAGTTCAAATGGAATCTGTTTCGGAAAAAGGGTTTGACTTATTTTCGTCAAACAGTAATATGTGCGCCAAGAAAACGGAGAGGTGGCCGAGTGGCCGAAGGCGCTCCCCTGCTAAGGGAGTATGGGCTTTAACTCCCATCGAGGGTTCGAATCCCTCCTTCTCCGCCATTTCTTAAAGATAGAAAACAGTGCGCGTGTAGCTCAGCTGGATAGAGTACCTGGCTACGAACCAGGCGGTCGGAGGTTCGACTCCTTCCACGCGCACCATTTTTTATTAGTGTTTGATGTAAAAGTAAAAGTAAATTTAGATACAAGTCGCGCGTGTAGCTCAGCTGGATAGAGTACCTGGCTACGAACCAGGCGGTCGGAGGTTCGACTCCTTCCACGCGCACCATCTCTGCATTAGTTAATCTTTAACTCATCAGTTTTGAATTTCATAAGAAATTTTGTAGATAATTGCTTATAGCAAAGAGTTAAAATGCGCGTGTAGCTCAGCTGGATAGAGTACCTGGCTACGAACCAGGCGGTCGGAGGTTCGACTCCTTCCACGCGCACCAATTTAGATTAATATGATTTAAATCGTATTAATGTTTTACCGCTTAACATGCGCGTGTAGCTCAGCTGGATAGAGTACCTGGCTACGAACCAGGCGGTCGGAGGTTCGACTCCTTCCACGCGCACCAATTTAAATTAATATGATTTAGGTCGTATTAGTGTTTTACCGTTTAACATGCGCGTGTAGCTCAGCTGGATAGAGTACCTGGCTACGAACCAGGCGGTCGGAGGTTCGACTCCTTCCACGCGCACCAATATAGTTAACAAGATACGTCTTGTTGATTTAAAGCGTTAAACGCGGAGAGGTGGCCGAGTGGCCGAAGGCGCTCCCCTGCTAAGGGAGTATGGGCTTTAACTCCCATCGAGGGTTCGAATCCCTCCTTCTCCGCCATTCTATTCTCTTAGTCGAGGGGAATAGAATAAATTTGCTAGATAAAAGTGCTTATCCTAGACTCAATCATGATTGGATCTATTAGAAGTACAAAAACGAGTTTGCGCGTGTAGCTCAGCTGGATAGAGTACCTGGCTACGAACCAGGCGGTCGGAGGTTCGACTCCTTCCACGCGCACCATATAGATAAGCCCTGCAAGCAATTGCAGGGCTTTTTTATTTTTTAATCTGTAATGGTTTAACTCATTATATTTTTACCCGCTTAAGTTTAACCTTAACTTTGCATCATCATCTTTTGCCTTACCTTAGTATCTTCGGTGTCGCTATCTTTAGCCATTTCGCTTTAAACACTTCTCTTTCTTAGGTTCAACTCACTGAAGAATCTGCTTTTGCCTGTGTTGAGAGTCTATGACGACATTAGATATTCATGTCTGCACTCAATGTCAGTCTCTCAGTGCTGCCTCTGGAGGTATTAGCTGTTCTTTAGTCTACATGTGTGGTGTTTACTTATGTCGGCAGTGATGGGCTACGTGTGAGCTCGTGAGCGATAGACCACGGGGAGTGATGAGGATGAATGGTGAGGTGGTTTCAATGCGGTGTAGTAAGTTAAAGGGCAGTGTTTAGAATTGACTCGGGTTAAAGGCGGCATCTGGCTCAAAAGCGTAGATTAAGGCTCATAGTTGCTCAAAGATTGCAACGATATAGATACAAGAAGGGCAGCCAAGTGGCTGCCCTTCATTCAGTTAGAACTAATCATAACAAGTGAATCAGAGTAAATGAGAAGCTTAAGCTTCTAACTTAGCAAACTCAGATTTTTGTTCATTGAGTTTGTCCATATCTCGCTTGAGATCGGCCATCTTGGCGCGCTCTTTGTCGATAACGTCGGCAGGGGCTTTTGCCACGAAGCCTTGGTTCGACAATTTGCCTTCGATGCGAGCTATCTCTTGGCCGAGCTTTTCAAGCTGTTTGTCGATACGGGCCATTTCGGCGGCGACATCGATTAAGCCTGCCATAGGGATCAGCAGCTCCATTTCGCCAATCAAACCTGTGGTCGACATAGGCGCAGTTTCGCCATCGGCTAAAATGGTCATGCTTTCTAAGCGGGCAAGCGTAGTGAAGAAGGTTTGGTTCGCTTCTACACGGGCTTTATCCTGCGCGCTAACACCACGAAGTAGGGCATTTAGCGGTTTAGATGGGGCAATGTTCAGTTCGGCGCGAATGTTACGCACCGCTACAATCACTTGCTTAACCCATTCTAAATCGGCCATTGCTGCGCTATCGACTTTAGCGGCATCAAATGTTGGGAACGGTGCCTGCATGATGGTATCGCCTGCGACACCGGCTAACGGTTTAACGCGCTGCCAAATGGTTTCAGTGATATACGGCATCATAGGGTGCATCAGGCGTTGCATCGCTTCGAGCACTGTCACTAAGGTGTGACGGGTGCCGCGCATTTGCGTTTCGCTGCCGTTTTGCAATACCGGTTTGGTTAACTCTAAGTACCAGTCACAGAACTGGTTCCAAGTGAACTCATACAGGGTATTGGCCGCTAAGTCGAAACGGTATGCTGTCATGTGATCGTCAAAGGTCTTAACGGTTTGATTGAACAAGCCAATAATCCAGCGATCGGCTAACGACAGCTCCATCTCGCCACCTTTGTGCTCTGGTGAGCCAGGGCCGCAATCTTGATCTTCTGTGTTCATCAGCACGTAGCGTGAGGCGTTCCACAACTTGTTACAGAAGCTACGGTAACCGTCTAAGCGCTTCATGTCCCAGTTGATGTCACGACCCGTTGATGCCATTGCCGCAAGCGTAAAGCGCAGTGCATCTGTGCCGTGGGCTTCGATACCGTCGGCAAACTCTTTGCGAGTGCTCTTTTCAATCTTGGCGGCCAGTTGTGGCTGCATCATATTACCGGTACGTTTTTCAACTAAATCTTCAAGGCCGATACCGTCGATCATGTCTAATGGATCGAGTACGTTGCCCTTAGATTTTGACATCTTGTTACCCGCTTCATCGCGGATAAGACCGGTTACGTAGACGGTTTTGAACGGGACTTGTGGTTTACCGTCTTCATCTTTGATGAAGTGCATGGTCATCATGATCATACGGGCAACCCAGAAGAAGATGATGTCAAAACCTGTCACCAACACGTCGGTTGGGTGGAAGGTTTTTAAATCTTCTAAATTGTCAGGCCAACCTAAGGTCGAGAAAGTCCACAGGGCTGAGCTGAACCAAGTGTCCAGTACGTCTTCGTCTTGGCGTAATGTCATTGAGTCGGCAATATTGTGCTTAGCACGTACCTCGGCTTCGTTGCGGCCGACATAGACTTTGCCGTTTTCGTCGTACCAAGCTGGGATACGGTGACCCCACCACAATTGACGTGAAATACACCAGTCTTGAATGTCACGCATCCACGAGAAGTACATGTTCTCGTATTGCTGCGGCACAAACTTGATGCTGCCATTTTCGACGGCTTCGATAGCAGTTTTCGCCATTGGCGCAACAGCCACATACCATTGGTCGGTCAGCATTGGCTCGATAACCACACCGGAGCGATCGCCGTAAGGCACTTTCAAGGCATGAGGCGCGATTTTTTCGAGCAGCCCTAAGGTGTCAAATTCGGCGACGATAGCATCGCGGGCTTTAAAACGATCAAGTCCGGCAAAGCGTTCAGGTAAGCTGCCATTGAGCGTTTTGTTAAAGGTACCGTCAGAGTTCACCACTTCGGCGCTCACGCGAATGGCGGCGTCTAAGGTCAGCACGTTGAACATGGGCAGGTTGTGACGTTTACCGACTTCATAGTCGTTAAAGTCATGTGCTGGAGTGATCTTCACGCAACCTGTACCAAAGGCCATGTCGACGTAATCGTCGGCCACGATAGGAATACGGCGGTTAACAATCGGCAACAGAATAAACTTACCGACCAGTGCTTGATAGCGTTCATCATCGGGATGCACTGCAACCGCACTGTCGCCGAGCATGGTTTCTGGACGCGTGGTAGCGACTTCTAAATAGTCTTTACCATCGGCCGTCAGTTCACCGTCGGCCAGTGGATAACGCAGGTGCCACATATGGCCCTGTTTTTCTTTGCTTTCCACTTCTAAATCAGAGATAGCCGTGTGTAGCTTTGGATCCCAGTTGACCAAACGCTTACCGCGATAAATCAACTCGTCTTCGTACAGACGTACAAACACTTCTTGCACGGCCTTGGACAAGCCTTCGTCCATAGTGAAACGCTCGCGGTCCCAATCAACAGAAGCGCCCATACGACGTAGCTGCTTAGTGATAGTGCCGCCCGATTGCGCTTTCCATTCCCACACTTTATCCATAAAGGCATCGCGACCTAGGTCATGACGATTTTTGCCTTCTTCGGCTTCAAGCTTACGCTCAACCAACATTTGGGTGGCAATACCCGCATGGTCAGTACCGACTTGCCATAGGGTATTTTTGCCTTTCATCCGTTGGTAACGGGTCAAAGTATCCATAATGGTGTCTTGGAAGGCGTGGCCCATGTGCAAGCTGCCCGTCACGTTTGGTGGCGGGATCATGATGCAATAATTGCCTTGGGATTCATCGCCGTGTGGCTTGAAGTAACCTTGCTCTTCCCAGTTTTGGTAAAGCGTTTGCTCGATGGACTGCGGATCGTATGTTTTTTCCATGGGAACGTGTCTGTCTCAAACTAATTAAGTGGATGTGTTGCTAAGTCTTGGGTCTGTAAATTGACCCCTAAGCCGCGATACTGTCGATAACGTTCGCGAGCGACCGCTTTATGCTGATCGTCATTGGCAACAAAATCGATAATGTGGCCAAAGTTTACCGCAAATGGGGGCGCTTGGTCTGCAAGATTAATCAGAACTTGGCGACTTTTGTTGGCGCCTAGGCGATCAAAACCAATTTCAACCGGCGATCCTGTCATCGGGCCTTCACCTTTTAGGTTATGGGGTACAAAGGCACTTGGCTCAAACTGCCATAAAAGTTCATCAATTGCATGGGCTTGCTGTTTATCTTGGCAATGGATATAGACCCATTGTTGCTTCACAAAAGCCTGCTGCGCCAGTTGGCATGCCAGAAGATGCATCTCGCAAAGTGCAGGGTTCGCATTCGCGGTTGCAACAGGTGAATCAGCCTTGGCTTTGGCAGGCGATGCCACTGGCGGCATAAGATAAAACAGCACTTGAGTCATGATTTCAATGCCTTGCTTCACTTGTTTTAGTGGCGAACGTGAGCAGCAGTTTACACTAAAAGTCAGTATGGGTTAATGCTTAGGGCAAACCTTACGGTGAGGTTTTATCTATCACTGTCTGGCGGGACTTAATGGGATGCTTTCAAACCGTTGGAGATGAAGAGGGTAGATCTATAACTCTTTGAAAAATGATTCTAAAACCATTAGGGTCTGTTGATCTTTGCTGTGCAAATGTTGTTCAGCAATACATCGGCAGCCACATTAACATAAACGCCAGTGACACCATACTGGCGTAATTTCTTGCTAGCTTGTCATACCTTGTTGATATTGC
>NZ_JAGTUL010000042.1:0-32817 GCF_018224605.1 Shewanella sp. M16
GTTCATACAGTTGGCTAATAATTCCTGCTAAAAATAGACGAGTAAGTGATCATCCTTTCTGCTACATAGGTTGCTGGCGTCTAACACCTGAAAAATCACCAAGCTCAATTTGCTGTCTATTTTTTAGTAGGGATTCATCCATATGTCTAATTTTGTAATCAATTTGATCGCTAAGGAATTAATAATTTGAATACCGAGGAAGACTGACAGACAAATTGCCTAGGGACAATCTTCACTCGACACAAACAGGTTCAAGTGACTCAGTAATCACATGTCATCTGCCAGTTGCTTCCTAGCTCACTTTTGGACAAAAGCGCGGAAGATCTATTACTCACAATCGTCTAGTTCACATTACGATAAGTATGGCGAAGGTCAAAAAACGTAGAAATTGCTGAGGTCAATTCTAACTAGATGGCCAAATTAACCGTACTACTACAAACAATGGGTGGCTTAGAAAAACTTGAATAACATGGATTGTTAGATGTGTTCATTTATGATGAAAGTATAAAACGGAGTAGTTTCATCCTCGATTAACTCACGTACTGAATTAAGCTGTAATCGTTTTGATACCGCTTTAAAAAAGCGCAAAGCCAGTTCATTTTCTTTGAACGTAGCGACCAGTATCGGTGTGCTAATCTGCTCAAATATTTGACGGACTACTTCGAGCGCAATCCAACCACCGCGATATTTAGGAAGAATAAAGAGGTCAGCCAGTTCCCAGATAAGCCTTTTTTCATCTTCAACCGATTCTAGTAGAACAAAGCCTACCAATACTTCATTTACCCAAATGAGGTAGGCTTTTGCCTCTTGTGAGTTAACATAGGATTCAAGATCTGAGGCTGTAGATCCATCATATAACCCATCAATGCCTATATCTTCTTTACTCCAAGGTGTTGAATCAAAGTAATAAAGTTGGAGAAGACGTTGTAGCGTTGTGGTGTCACTTATTTTTAAATTGATAAGACTGACGTTTGACATCATTCATCCTGATTACCTGCGTCTTAGTATTGATGCTTGGGCACTGAAACATCCTGTTATCGAGCGTATATAATGGTATAGAGTTTTGCTTTGCTGAGGTAAGCTTATTTATTTCAAATGGTTAGTGGCAGGCTGAAATCGACAGAAGTTTGGAACTGTTACAGCTAGCGCACATGCTTTGGCGGATGCTAGCAAATACCGACGTTTAAATTGGTGTTAATTACGCGGCTAACTTGTAGTCTTATCTCAAATCAGCATAATGCTTCGAGCCGTTAAGCTTAACGCTATTGTTTACGGTCGCGTCTTGCGGCACTAACCAGTGCTTGTGGTTAATTAAAGTATCACTATGCACTCGCTCAGCAGCCCCGCAGCAGCTTATAGCGTGGCCTTACTACATTGTTTTATAACGCTCCCTAACACCTTGATAAAGGATTGATTCTCCCTTTGACTCGCTCTCGCCAACCGACATCAAAGCATGTTTCCTCTAAAGAAACCGTCGCTAAGCCTTCTGCCTTAAAAGGCGCCGCTGCGGTGAGTCGACTCGCGTCCGAAGTGCAACGCGCATTTTTGCCCGATGGAGTATTGTCTAAACATATTCAAGGGTTTAGTGCGCGAACAAGCCAAATGCAAATGGCGCAGCAAGTGAGTGAGGCGATAGCTGCGAAGGGCAATCTGGTGATTGAGGCGGGTACGGGGGTAGGTAAAACCTTTGCGTATTTGATCCCCGCGATATTGAGCGGTAAGCAAGTCATCGTCAGTACGGGCAGTAAAAACTTGCAAGAGCAGTTGTTTTTTAAAGACTTACCCGCGCTGGTCGCCATGTTGGGGATTGAGCCTAAACTGGCTCTACTAAAGGGCCGCAATAATTATCTGTGCCAGTGGCGACTCGATAAGCAAATGAGTGAGGCGACACATATCGATGCGCGTTTGTTGGATGATTTGTTGAAAATTAATCAGTGGGCGAGCACCTGTAAAGATGGTGATATTGGCGGCTTAACCTCAGTGCCTGAGAATTCTTCGGCGCTGCCGCTTGTGGTCAGCACTAAGGAAAGCTGTATTGGTAAGCGCTGCGATTTTTACGATGCCTGCTTTACCCGCAAGGCGCGCAGCCGTGCTCTGGATGCCAAAATTATTGTGGTTAACCACCATTTATTTTTCGCCGATAGTGTACTGAAAGACACGGGCTTTGCCGAGTTATTACCCGATCCTGATGTGGTGATTTTCGATGAAGCGCATTTATTACCCGATATTTGCGTTAACTATTTTGGCCAGCAATGTTCGAGTCGTACTATCGATGATTTCATTCAAAAGCTACTCGCCATTTATCAAACCGAACTCAGTGATACTGGGCAACTCGCCCAATTTTGCCAGCGTTGCCTCGCTAAATTAAGTGATTGGCATAATCAGTTATATTCCTGCGGCGAATCCGATTGGCGTTTAGTGCTGGGCAATAAAGCGCTCGCAGGGGCGTCATGGGATTTATTAGCGGAATTAACTGCGCTGCAGAATTTATTAATGGCCCATATTGGCCGCAGTGAATTGTTAGATGATATCGCCATCAAGTTGGCTGAGCTGAATAATAAGCTCAGTGTGTTTTTTAACTGCGATAATAATCTGGCGGCCTACAGCATCGAATTGGGCAGTCGCTTTGTGGTGCTGCGAATTTCACCAATCAATATTGCCCGTGAGTGCCAACAGTTATTTGTACCCGAAACCAGCTGGATATTTACCTCGGCAACTTTGCAGGTCAACCGCAGTCTTGTTCATTTTGCCCGAGAAATGGGTATCGTTGATGCGCAGCAAAGCATTCTCGACAGTCCCTTCGATTATCCCCGCCAAGCGGTATTTTGTGTGCCGAGACAACTTGGGAGCGTGACCAATCAACAGCAAGCGTTAAAGCAGCTGGTGGATGTGTGCGTGCAAGCGATAGATGCGGCGCAGGGACGGACTTTTATTTTATTTACCAGCCATAAAATGCTCGAACAAGCGGCGCTGGCACTGCGAACTCGCACTCAGTATCCGCTGCTGGTACAAGGCCAAGCGGGTAAACAGAGTCTGCTGACTAAGTTTCGCCAACTCGGCAATGCGGTATTGCTCGGTACCAGTAGTTTTTGGGAAGGGGTGGATGTGCGCGGTAAATTGTTAAGCTGTGTGATTATCGACAAATTACCTTTTGTGTCGCCCGATGAGCCCCTGTATCGTGCCCGAGCCGACAATGTGAGTCGTCAGGGACTCGATCCTTTTACTGAAGTGTCGTTACCGCAGGCGATTATTGCGCTGAAACAAGGCGTTGGCCGTCTTATTCGCGATGAAAAAGATCGCGGTGTGCTGATCCTTTGCGATAATCGCATTGTGAATCGCTACTATGGCCAAGCTTTTTTAAACTCGCTGCCACCGATGGCGCGCACCCGTGACCTAGAAAAGGCATTGGCGTTCTTGAGAACAATCCCCTGAGAGTCGTCTATGGTTTACCTAGCACAATTAAACTTGCCCTATTTGCCTGACATGGGATTCTGAGCTAAGTATTGAGCCGTTAAACATATTGTAAGGATATAAAAATGGAGGTAAAAATTGCCACCTGTGAGCAATAGATGGCAAACACCCTTGGAGGTTGGGTCAAGTGGCATCCTGCCTAATGGTTCCATTCAAAATAAATAATTATTCGGCCTTTGGTTTTAGATTTTTAGTGAATTAATGGCATTCTTTGCAAGCATCTGCTGGTGCTTTTTCTTGATGAGCGATATGGCAATTGGTGCATGTTAAAACGCCATCATGTTTAGTATGAGCTTCACCTGCGAGAGTTTTCATTTCTCCATGGCATGATACACATTGCTGATTTTCAAAAACATAATCCGCTGAAGGTTTTTTATCTTTATGGCAGGATTCACAGTCAGATCTTTCAGAATGACTGTCGGCAAGTGATACCGCCATTAAATTCGTTGAAAAGCACAGTGCGCACATTAGCATCATCTTTTTAAGCATGTTATTTTCCTTTTTTTATTGTTGGTTAAATCATCATTCTGAAGCGAGTAAATCACATATCTAGCTATGAAATATGTAACTTGAAGTTGGAACTGTATTTTTCTCGCTGTTTTATTAGTGATATAAACGGAAAGATAATATCGCTTTTGCTTGGTGCGTAAGTTTAATAATCGAGATTTTTACACCTCAAGCTTTAGCAGTCTTGCGTGTGTATAATAGTTTTTTAATATGACAAAACCTTGATCGTTATCAAAGGTTAACGGGTGAGTTATTTTTTAGCGTTAAAGTATGATCAAGGTTATATTGCGGAATGTAAAAGACTAATGATTTAAATCTGGATTATGTAATTTATATTTTTGATGTTTATTTAAAAATTCTCTATTTTAGAAAATAGATTGATTTTACTTTTTCTGGTCGGATGTGTGATATTCATTTTGGTCTTAAAACAATAGGCGAAGCCAAAACGGGCTTCGCCTATGATGTTTAATGTTGAGTAGCAGAGCTATAGTTACACATTAATTTCTGGCTTGTAGAGCTTAGAAACTTGCAGTTACCCCAGCATAAATACTGCGACTCTTTTGAATATAATCAAGGTCGGTGGCAACTTGGTCACGTTCAGAATCCGTTAGGTTAGTCACGCCAAGCTTCAGTCTAAACATAGGATTAATTTGATAATTCGCACCTATATCGAGCGAGCCATAACCCTCTGATTTGACATTGGTTCGTAAATACTGCTCGCCAGTATAATGGTAGGCGATAAAGGTGGATAAACCATCGAATGCCTGCCATTGCAGTTTCAGGTTATAGCTGTCGTCCGGTGTTAAGGTAAAAGGCGCGCCATTTTGCTTATCTTCGGCATCGGTTTTACTGTAATTACCGTTTAGGCTGAGATCTTGAGTTAAATTGTACCAAGCTTGTAATTCCCAACCAGTGATCTTAGCTTCGTTCACGTTTTGGTAAGTTAATACTGTACCAGGGACTCTATTCCAAGTTTCGGTGATAATTTTATTTTCTACATCGTTATGGAAGTAGGTGATCGAGCCACCAAAATCCGTGGTTTGATATTGGGTCGATAATTCGTAGTTCACTGAGGTTTCGGGTTGAAGATCAGGATTTCCCGCAACGGTACAGGCGCCACGACAAGCGGGGATAATATAATCGGCTTGGGATTGCGCCATATTTGGTGCTTTAAAGGCTTTGCCTCCACCACCTTTAATGACCCATTCAGAGCTTAAGTTATACACTAAATACAAGCGTGGGCTAAATTCGGTGCCGTACACATCGTGGTGATCGACGCGCCCGCCTAAGGTGATATTGAGTTCGCCTAAGCTAAATTCATCTTGTAGATACAATGCCGATTGGCTGTCGTCTAAGGTGCCATCACCTAAAATATTGCGGCTATTTTCGAGCTGGGTCCAACGGTATTCTGCACCGCTGGTTAACATGTGATCGCCAAGCAGGACAGTGGTTTGACCGTCGAGATTGTGGTTGGTTTGGGTGATATTACCTATCTCGGCGATTAACGCTGAGTCGTCAGTCACCTCAACATTTTCATAGTAATAGCGCAGGCGAGTATCGCCCCAGTTCCAGTGGCCATTATGGGTCAGACCTGAACTTATCCGCTCCGCTTGTTGGTTATTGGTGAGAATCGTGCCGTAGTTATTCCAATCAGACTCGCGTTCATCGTTGGCGTAACTTAAGTCAAATTGCAGATCTTGCTGGTTATCAATCAGCCATTGTAAATTGGCGAGGGCGCTGATTTCATCTCTGTCTTCTAACGCATCAATAGTGGGTTTTAAGTCCGAGCGCCATGCATCGCGTTTATTGCTGTCGACGATTAAGTTTGCCAGTAATTTATCTTTGATCAGCGCGCCACTGCTGTAGAAATTGTACTTAGTGCTATCGCCACCCTTGCCACTGGTAGGTGCATCGTATTGCACGCCAACGCTGGTTTGCCAGTCCTCAGTTGGTTGACGCAGTATGACGTTAACCACACCGCCCAAAGCTTCTGAGCCGTATAGGGATGACATAGGCCCACGCACAACTTCGATACGTTCAATGGCAGACATTGGAATAGAGGACAAGTCAAAATCGTTGCCATAACCAGAAGTTAATGCTTCGCGGGAGTTAATGCGGCGGCCATTAATCAAGATTAAAGTGTAATCTGAATCTAAACCTCGCAGGCTGATTTCATTGCGACCATAGGGCGTGCCTTCGCTGATGTTCACACCCTGTAAATAACGGACTGCGCTAGCAAGATCGTCTATGACTAGCGCTTCAAGTTCACTGCGGTTTATCACGGACACTGAAGCTGGCGCCGAAAGCTCCGAGTGTTTAGTTTGTGTTGCTGTGATCACCATGCGTTCCATTTCTGGAGTGGTATCTTGCGTGTTTGCAGCACTAGCCCATGCTGCAGGTAATAACAAACATAAACCAATAGCGCGCGATAGCTGGCTCAACATAGGTGTCTGTGTTGCATGAGATAGATGCGAGGTTTGGCGAGTGCGACGGATAAAGCGGGGCATATCATTCTTCCTTCGGTAATTTTGGCGAATGATAATTATTCTTAATTATAGCTTCAAGCTTGGATGTCTCTCTTTTGTGTAAAGGCAGTGTAAATTTTTAGTGTTTAATAACAGTGTGATAGCCCGTATATTCGACGTGTTGCTCGCTGGCATGGTCATCCTGATTGAGTGTATTGAGCATAAGGCACTGAGTATGACGATCTGAGTCTGACTGTCGTCGGATAAATCACTAAAAAATAGTGAGAATAATCAGAAACTATCACCGCACAAAACAGCATAACGTAATATTAAGCCATATCGATATGATTAATATGGATATTTTAACTGGCATAAGCTTTGCTGGCGATGTGACTTTGTGTTTCGTGGTGCATTCATGTTTGTGACGTGAATCGTCACCATACAAAATGTATTGCCAATATTTACGGAGATAATATGAATCCAGCATTTTATAGCCTAGCCACAGTCGCTGTTTTAACTTTGTCACTCGCCACTACCGAACCTGCTGTTGCCACAGATGCGCCCGCATTAGCTAAAGCAGCATCAGTTAAAACGGCAGGGGCTCCACAAGCTGACATTGCGCAGCCCGTAGCTGCACTTACAGACACTTTATCTACCCAAATTGCAGCGGTGGATTTTGCTGTGTTCGACAGTTTCAATAAGTGTTCAGCCCCTGCTGAACTCAAGAAACACGCGGCGTTTTTCACTGAAGATGTAGAGTTTTACCACGACACGGGTGGCGTGACGTGGAACCGCAAGGACATGATCGCTAATACCGAAAAATATGCCTGTGGCCATTACCGCCGCGAGTTAGTTGCGGGCACGATGAAAGTGTTTCCGGTGAAAGAGTTTGGCGCGATAGAGCAAGGCGTTCATCGTTTTTGCAGCTTTGAAACTGGTAGCTGTGATGGCCTAGCCGACTTTGTCATTGTGTGGCGCAAACAGAACGAACAGTGGAAAGCTACCCGAGTACTGAGCTATGGACACAAAACCGCCGAGGCCAAAACGGACTAAACCATTAAACTAAAGCTAGCTTTTAACAAAAAACGAGTCTTTAACAAAATGCTAGCCTCTAACAAAATGCAGTAGTCGATTATTGGCGGGCATAGCCACATCTTGCTTCAGTGTTAAGCCTTGCTCGCTGGCTAAACTGCAAATCCATTCAATATCACGAATGCCGCTGGCGGGATCGCGCTGTTTTAAAAAGGTATCAAACTGGCGATTGCTGTCACTGCTAAATTCGCCTTGGTAGTTAAAGGGGCCGTAAATACACAGGGTCTTGAGTTGGGGTAGGTACAGACCAAGACCGCTAAAAAACGCTTCAACCATATTTTTGCTCATAATATGCAAAGTGTTCGCAGTAAATACGCCATCAATATGAGGTGTTAATCCCTTCACCGGCCATGGCGCGGTAACATCAAGGGTAAGTGGTAAGCGTAGGTTTGCCGCTGCATTGGGTAGCTTGCCTTCATGCATACACCTTGCGGTAATGACCTCAATATATTCAGCTTGATCGCTGGTTTGCCAGATTAAATGGGGAAGATTTGCTGCAAAATACACAGCATGTTGCGCTGTGCCACTGCCGATTTCGAGCACATGTTGGTTGAGTGAGAATGCTTGTGTTAATACCGCTAAAATCGGCACTTTGTTGTTTTCACACGCTTGGGAAAACGGCAATTGGGTAAGTGGTAATAGTGGCATAATGGACTCTAGGTTGCTGAGATTAAAAGAGGATGACGCCGCACAAGCCTATCTTAAACCAGCAAAAAGTATAAGGCTTAAAAGATAAAATGAGCCGCACCTTAACATTCGGAGTCTCTATCTTAGATAACTTAATCTTAGGTATCTTAATCTTAGGTGCCTTAATTTTAGTGCCTTAATTTTAGGTGCTGCCATTTCAGAAGCTTCCATCTCAAGCTTCTCCATTTCTGGTTCTTCAAGAAGCAGCCAGTTCAACTCCCTTTGTCATGTCCTGCAAAAATAGTTATCGCAATTCACTGTTGACCTCGATCTCAACTTAGATATACTCACAAATTCTGAACGCTTGTAAAAAATATAAAACAACGTCGGTATGCTGCCGTGTTAAAACTAGTCTCCAAAACTGAGTGTCCAGAAGAACTGAGTGCCCAGAACTAAGACTTAACACTCACTTTCAGCCATCAACTTTCAACAGTTAACTTTCAACATCAAGGAATGACCATGCCAGCAGAGCGTTGCGCCTCCTACTACAATGCCACCATTGACCAAGAGTCAGATTATCCTGCGCTTGAAGGCGACATTCGAGTCGATGTGGCGATTGTGGGTGGCGGTTTTACCGGCGTGGCAACGGCGTTGGAATTATCTGAGAAGGGCTACAAGGTGGCGCTTATTGAGGCCAATAAAATTGGGTGGGGCGCGACCGGACGCAACGGTGGGCAGGTGACGGGCAGTTTGTCCGGCGATGTTGCGATGACAAAACAGCTGCGCCGCCAAATTGGCAATGAAGCTGAAGATTATGTGTGGAATTTACGTTGGCGCGGCCACGATATAATTAAAAATCGGGTGGCCAAGTACGGCATAGACTGTGATTTAAAGTTTGGTCATATCCAAACCGCTTACCAGCCAAAGCACATGCAAGAGCTTAGTGCGATGCATGATGAGGCGCAGCGCCGCGGCATGGGTGAATTTATGACGCTGGTATCCGCCGATGAAATGCCTGCCTATTTAGGCTCGCCCTTGTATCACGGCGGCTTAGTCAATCGGCGCAACATGCATTTGCACTCAGTCAATTTATGCCTGGGTGAAGCCCGCGCGGCAGCAGGTCTTGGGGCGTTAATCTTTGAACACTCACCCGTACTTGATATTGAAGAAGGCGATGTGGCGACTGTTGTCACAGCCAAGGGAAAAGTGCGCGCCAACAGTGTGCTGATCGCCGGTAATGCTTACCATAAACTCGCCCGTCCAAAACTGCGTGGTATGTTATTTCCGGCGTCCTTAGGCAATTGCGCCACTGCGATTCTGCCCGATGATGTCGCTTTGCAAATCAATCCGCAGGATTTAGCCGTGTATGATTGCCGCTTTGTACTGGATTACTATCGCCTGACCGCGGATAAACGGCTGATGTTCGGCGGCGGCACTAACTACAGCGGCCGCGATCCTAAAAATGTGGCTGCGGAATTACGGCCCGCGATTGAGCGTACGTTTCCACAATTAAAGGGCGTTAATATCGAATTTGCGTGGGCGGGAATGGCAGGAATTGTGATTAACCGTATCCCGCAGCTCGGCAAAGTGTCGCCTAATGTGTTCTATTGCCAAGGATATTCTGGGCACGGAGTAGCGACATCGCACATTATGGCCGAGATCATGGCCAATGCGATGGATGGACAATTGCGTGAATTTGACCTGTTTGCCGCCATGCGTCATATCCGCATTCCGTTAAATGAATGGTTTGGTAATCAAGCGCTGGCGTTAGGCATGTTGTATTACACCATGCGGGAAAACTGGCGTTAGTGTTTGCGGCGTTTTGCCTGCCACCAATCAATCTGCTCAAACAGTACTTAATTTTGTTCGATGAGTTTTTCGGCGAGGTAATCGACCAATACGCGGACCTTGGCCGATAAATGGCGGTTTTGTGGATAGAGTGCCCAAATGCCTTCTTTGGCTTCGCGGTGAGTGTCAAGGAAGGAGAGTAACCGTCCGGCTTGAATATCTTCTTCAATATAATAATCAGGCAGTTGAACTATCCCTATGCCCTTTAGTGCCGCATCCCTTAATGCGTAGCCACTGTTACAATTGAGATTGCCGCGGACTTTAATATTGCGCTCGCGGCCATTTTCTACAAAGCGCCAGTAATTATGATTACCGATCAAACAATTGTGCTGGCTAAGTTCAGATAAGGTATGGGGCTGGCCGTATTTTTCCACATAGCTTGGTGAGGCGGCGACATAGTGGGTACGGCTGCTGAGCGGTTTGGCCATCAGGCTTGAATCGGCAAGTTTTCCGAGGCGAATCGCCAGATCATAACCGCCTTCAATCAAGTCCAAGGTGCGATTGGTCAAGTCGACGCTAAACTCAACACTGGGATATTGCACCATAAAATCATTGAGTAACGGCATGATAAATTTTTCGCCATAGGCGACGGGCGCCGTGAGCTTGACTAAGCCTTGGGGTGAGTCCTTTAGGTTTGAGATGGCACGCTCGGCTTCTTCTAACCCAGTTTGTAATTGGCGGCAATGACGATAGTAAATCGTGCCTTCTTCGGTTAACGACACTTTGCGGGTGGTGCGATAAAAGAGTTTTGTGCCGAGGCGGTTTTCTAAGGTGCTCACTTGGCGGCTAACATGGGCGGTGGAGATATTCAGCCGCTGCGCTGCTAGGGTAAAACTTTCGGCCTCGGCCACTGCGACAAATTCAGAAATGCCGTCCCAGAGATACATTGTTGTTACTCAGTAAAAATGAATTGCTTGAATACTAGATTGTCTCTCGCTGAGAAACAAATACAATCCTCCTATTCAGTAGCATCAGTGCAATGGGCGCAAGAGTTTGCTTGGCCTGAATTGAATTTATGATACACCAATGACTTACTCCTATTACCTATTCAAGGGACGTAACAATGTCGAACGAAAAACCGCAGTTTATTAAATCAAAGGCCGCAGTGGCTTGGGGACCAGGACAACCACTGAAGATTGAAGAAGTGGATGTGATGTTACCAAAAGCGGGCGAAGTCTTAGTGCGCATTGTGGCTACAGGCGTGTGTCACACGGACGCGTTTACCTTGAGCGGTGACGATCCTGAAGGCGTATTCCCAGCAATTCTAGGCCACGAAGGTGGCGGTATCGTTGAGCAAGTGGGCGAGGGCGTGACCAGCGTGCAAGTGGGCGATCATGTGATCCCACTTTATACCCCAGAGTGCGGCGAGTGTAAGTTCTGCCTATCGGGCAAGACTAACCTGTGCCAAAAAATTCGTGCGACCCAAGGTAAAGGCTTAATGCCCGATGGCACCACGCGTTTTTATCTTGATGGCAAGCCTATTTTCCATTACATGGGCTGCTCGACCTTCTCTGAATATACTGTGTTACCTGAAATCTCATTGGCTAAAGTCAATAAGAGTGCGCCATTAGAAGAGATTTGTCTGTTAGGTTGCGGCGTAACCACAGGTATGGGCGCTGTGATGAACACGGCCAAAGTGGAAGAAGGTGCGACCGTGGCGATTTTCGGCCTCGGCGGTATCGGTTTATCGGCGATTATCGGTGCTACTATGGCCAAAGCCAGTCGCATTATCGCGATTGATATCAACGAATCTAAGTTCGAGTTAGCCAAAAAACTCGGCGCGACCGATTGCATCAACCCTAAATTACTCGATAAGCCTATCCAAGAGGTGATCGTTGAGATGACCGACGGCGGCGTAGATTACTCATTCGAGTGTATCGGCAACGTCAACGTGATGCGCAGCGCCTTAGAGTGTTGCCATAAAGGGTGGGGAGAGTCGGTGATCATCGGTGTTGCCGGTGCTGGTCAAGAGATTTCAACCCGTCCATTCCAATTAGTTACTGGCCGAGTATGGCGCGGTTCTGCCTTTGGCGGTGTGAAAGGGCGTTCTGAACTGCCACACATTGTTGAGCGTTACATGGCGGGTGAGTTTAAGCTCGATGATTTTATCACCCATACTATGGGGCTGGAGCAAATCAATGAAGCGTTCGAGCTGATGCACGAAGGTAAGAGCATCCGTAGCGTGATCCATTTTGATAAATAAGCGATTTTGCACGCTAAGTGATGCTTCAGCTTGATGTGACAAACCGGCAGACAGGTGCAAATCTGTCTGCTGTGTTGCCAACTGAGCAGACGATAAGCGTCATGACTTAATGCTAAGACAAACGCTATGACTAAGTGCTAACAGATTGAGCTTAAAAGGACTTGTATGACCATAGAAAATATCAGTTGTAACAAGAGTTTTGGCGGTTGGCATAAGCAGTATCGCCATCAATCTCAGTCATTAAACTGCGAGATGCGCTTTGCCATTTATCTGCCGCCTGAGGCGGTGAATAAACCAGTGCCTGTGCTGTATTGGCTTTCAGGTCTAACCTGTACCGATGAAAACTTTATGCAGAAGGCGGGTGCACAGCGCATGGCAGCGGTACTTGGGATGGCGATTGTCGCCCCTGATACCAGTCCTCGCGGTGACGATGTGCCCGATGCGGCGGATAAAGCTTACGATTTAGGCTTAGGCGCGGGTTTTTACCTCAATGCGACAAAAGCACCTTGGAATCGTCATTACAAAATGTACGATTACATAGTCCATGAGCTGCCTACCTTGATTGAAGCGCATTTTCCTGTCACTACCCAGCGCGCTATCTCCGGCCATTCGATGGGCGGTCACGGTGCTTTGGTGATTGGCCTGAGTAATCCGCACAGATACAGCTCCATTTCGGCCTTTAGCCCGATTTCGAATCCAAGTAATGCACCTTGGGGCATTAAAGCCTTTAGTGAGTATTTAGGTGAAAATCGTGAACATTGGCGCCAGTATGATGCCTGTGAATTGCTTAAGCTCGCGATTAGCGAAGTGCCAGTACTGATTGACCAAGGTGAAGCCGATAGCTTTTTAGATACCCAATTGATGCCACAATCACTGGTGGATATCGCCTATACCAAGGGTTATCCCTTGGATGTGCGGATGCAAGCGGGGTACGATCACAGCTACTACTTCATCGCGAGCTTTATTGAAGAGCACCTTAAGTTCCATAGCTTATACTTTAAGCCTTAAATAGCCGATTCAGCAGTCACGCCGATGCGCTAAAACAAAAATGCCGCAACTTAGTGAGTTGCGGTATTTTTTATGGTGCGATTAAAGCGATTAACGAGAGTGAATTAACACTTAGCACTTAGCACTCAACAATGTTGACTGCTAAACCACCTTTGGCGGTTTCTTTGTATTTGCTGCGCATATCTCTGCCGGTATCCATCATGGTTTTGATCACTTTATCCAGTGAAACCTTATGGTTACCGTCACCGCGTAGGGCCATACGAGACGCGTTGATTGCTTTGATCGCGCCCATGGCATTACGTTCGATACAAGGCACTTGCACTAGGCCGCCCACAGGATCGCAGGTTAAACCTAAGTTATGTTCCATGCCGATTTCAGCCGCGTTTTCAACGTGTTCAACCGTACCGCCCATGATTTCAGTCAGTGCGCCAGCGGCCATAGAACAGGCTACGCCCACTTCACCTTGGCAACCGACTTCGGCGCCCGAAATTGAGGCATTTTTCTTGTACAAAATACCAATTGCAGCGGCAGTTAATAAATAACGGGCGCAGACATCGATATCCACTTCTTGTACGAAGGTATCGTAATAGCATAATACGGCAGGAATAATTCCCGCAGCACCGTTTGTTGGCGCAGTCACGACGCGATCTCCGGCCGCATTTTGCTCGTTGACCGACAGGGCGAATAAATCGACCCAATCCATAGCGGTTAATGGATCGACATTGTTACGGCCTTCGGCTTTCAAACGACGGTACAGTGCAGGAGCACGACGACGTAGTTTTAGGCCGCCAGGTAAAATACCTTCCTTCTGATAACCGCGTTCGATACAGGTTTTCATCGTCTGCCAAATATTCCACAGCTTGGCTTTGACTTCATCTTCAGTGGCTAAACTCAGTTCGTTCGCCATCATTAAAGAAGAAATGCTGAGACCTTGCTCGCCGCATAATTCCAGTAAGTGAGCCGCACTCACAAAATCAAAAGGAGCCGATTCAATTTGTGAGGCTGGCGATGCATTACGTTGGCTAATTTCATCTTCATCTAAAATAAAGCCGCCACCCACTGAGTAGTAAGTGCGATCAAAAATGCATTCTCCTTTACAGTAAGCATACAAGGTCATGGCGTTAGCATGTGCAGGTAGCGTTTTGCGTCTGTGATAGGTAATGCCTTGCTCACGGGTAAACTTAACTACTTTGCCACAGTGTAGAGTTAAGGTTTCGTCCTTGGAGACGTGTTCTAAAATACCGTCGATACTGTCAGTGTCCACGGTTTCGGGATCTTCGCCCATTAAGCCTAAAATCACTGCTTTGCCCGTGCCGTGGCCTTTGCCTGTTTGGCCGAGGGAGCCAAAGAGTTCGGCTCTTAATTCATCAATCTGGGTCACGAGTCCTGAGTCAGTCAGGTTTTGCATAAAGATTTTGCCCGCTTTCATTGGGCCGACGGTATGTGAACTCGATGGACCTATGCCGATCTTGAACATGTCAAATACGCTAATCATGATAGAAGTCCTGTTGTGTCTTGTTTATTATTTTAGTCTGAGTGCATGGGATTGCTCGCTCTGCAGATTGAAGCACGCTAATCTTGCGCGTGTACTCTGGTCAGTGGCGGCGTTCTTTCATGCGAAATCTGCTTGTGTGATACTCTAACGCCAGTATCCCATAGATTAGTGTGACAATTCACATTAGTTTTTTTTATTCGTAATAGTTCGGATAAGCTGAACTTAATTGGGACTTTTTTACAGGCCATTTTATGGCCAAGAATACAGGCTTCGACAGCGCTACAAGAGTAGGTGGCTCGCTTTTTTTAGCTTTTTTGTGAGCGTGGACTACTTATGGCTTGAGTGGTTATTTTTTGAGTATTAATGAATATTTTTAGGGAGAAGTATGAGCTATTTAATGTTGGATTTACTGTCGTTGGACGTCAGTGAGGCTGAATCTGAGATGCTACGCCATCCACAGGTGGGTGGTTTAATCCTATTTTCCCGCAATTTTTCAAGCCGTGATCAGTTGATCCGTCTGGTACAACAGATACGCCAAATCCGCCCAGAACTATTAATTGCCGTTGATCATGAGGGTGGCCGAGTACAACGTTTCCGTGATGGTTTTACTATTATTCCTGCCATGGGCGACATTTTACCCGCAGCAAAGGGCGATATGGTATTGGCCAAGCGTTGGGCCTGTGAGCTCGGTTTCTTGATGGCGATTGAATTACTGGCTTGCGATATCGACTTAAGTTTCGCGCCCGTATTGGACTTAAACGGCGTGAGCCAAGTCATAGGTAAACGCAGTTTTAGCCCAGAGCCCGCCGAGGTGATTACACTGGCAGAAAGCTTTATTGCTGGCATGGCCGCAGCTGGCATGGGCGCCGTGGGTAAACATTTCCCCGGGCACGGCAGTGTAGTGGCGGATTCGCACTACGAGAAACCCATTGATGAACGTGATGCCGAGGCGATTTTTGCAAAGGATATCCTACCGTTTAAAGAATTGATCGCAAAAGAGAAATTATTAGGCGTGATGCCCGCGCACGTGGTTTACCCTAAAGTTGACCCTAACTCTGCGGGCTTCTCTGAATACTGGTTAAAACAAGTGCTGCGTAAAGAACTTGGCTTTAACGGGGTGATTTTCTCTGACGATCTCGGCATGCAAGGCGCAGGATTTGCGGGCGATTACCGTGCAAGGGCCAGCGCCGCCTTAGCCGCAGGTTGCGACATGATTTTAGTGTGTAATGACAATGCGGGCGTGATGTCGCTGCTGGATGGCTTTACATGGCCTGCGAGCGCGCCACAGTATCCTGCTAGTTTACTTAAACCCAATGCCTCGCAAACGGCAGCGGCGCTCGATAATACGGCTCGTTGGGAAAATGCCAAGCAGCTTGCCGAGCAAATTTGTTTGGCTCAACAGGCGAAAGTTTGATGTAGCGCAAGGTGTGAGATCACTCTTTTGCTAGGGTTAGTTAATTCACTGTAATCAAAAATGATTAAAAGGCCTTGATATGATTTTCTATCTTCATGGATTTGATGCTACTAGCCCAGGTAATCACGAAAAAATGCGTCAGTTGCAATTTATTGACCCTGATGTGCGTTTGATCAGTTACAGCACCTTGCACCCTAAGCACGACATGCAACACTTGCTCAAGGAAGTCGCTAAGCAAATGCAGCATAGCGACGATCCCGCGCCGTTAATGGTTGGCGTGGGACTCGGCGCTTATTGGGCCGAACGGATTGGATTTTTAAATGGTCTTAAATCAGTGCTGATTAATCCTAATTTGCACCCAGAAAATAATATGCAGGGCAAGATTGATCGCCCAGAAGAATATGCCGATATTGCCAATAAGTGCGTGTCGCAATTTCGTGAAAAGAATACTCACAAGGCCATGTGTATATTTTCGGTTAATGATGAGATGTTCGATAATCAGCAACTCGCCAGTGAATTAAGCGCCTATTATTCGATTGATTGGGATGACATTCAGCCCCACAAATTCCCCCAACTCGCCGCCCATCTCCCCAAAATAAAAGCCTTTAAGTTGGCTTGATTTATATCGATTGAATAAAAGTATCACTCCTCTTTTTATATTTAAGAGGGGAGTGGATTTATCTCATCGGCTATTCCGCCTTATGGTTTTGGCTTTCGTACTTCATGTGACGCACATTGCGACTGCGAATATGACTGTGGCTGTTGGGATATTTTTAAGCAGGGCACACTAAGGGCTCTAGATTGTAAAATCGACTGTATTGGTTTTGGACTTAAATGTGTAGGAAAGTAGTCTAGGCTGCGACTTTTGGTTTTGGTTTTAGGGGATTAGCGTTGGCTGGTATCTACGCATATAGGCTTGCCATGGCATTGACTCGCCGACTCGCAGCCAGTCCGTCCGTGGATGCTCGACCGCCCCGTCCATGGGGCGGACGGTCGTCTCGCTAATCACCATGGCTCACCTTTCGTGCATTCACGTAACCTGTAGATTTAAAAGACATACGCAACACACTTTTGGACAAAACCTTGTTAGATAATTGGCTCTTCTTAGCCAGATTCGGATTAGCTATTCTTTAGTAACGTCTTACCGATTTTCAAGTAATCCAATGGCATGGTTTGTAACAAAGATAAGGTTGTTTGCCCAGTACCAAAGTCATCGATAGCCATTAAAATCCCCAACTGGCGTAAGCTTTCAATGCGCTGGCGCCACGTTGAACGCAATCCTAAAGCCCGAGTCAACCTTCATATCAGTAAAATCTTTTAATGCCCGCTCAAAAATATAGTTAGTTAATGGAACAATTAATTTGTCCTCTTCGGCAATGGGAATAAACAAATCAGGTCGCACTAGCCCATTTGCGGGTGTTGCCAACGTATTAATGCCTCGACTCCCTTAGCTTTACCGTTCTCGGCACATCACTGGCTGATAAACTAAGAAAAACTCTTCTTTCTCTATTCCACTGCAAATGTCATCGGTGAGGGAATGGCGAGTAACTCTTGAATCGAGTACAAATAGGATAGAACCCGTAAGTAAGACGATGCTAACTGGCAATGAAATGGCCAGAAATATCCAAAAGAAATGCCAGAAAAATGCGGGGACATTTCTAATAACACTGAAAAATTGTGCTCTTCAGAATCTAGTGTTATCACCTTATTTTTTATAAACTCGAGTGATTCAGGGATCGTGTTGCCAGTTATGGACAAAGCGACATTGATAACAGCGCTGGGAAACACATTCGGCTGTACAAAGGAGCCTAATAAATATATCCCTTCTTTAATGAAGGCGGCGCCGCGCTTAGAGATAGGATCCTAGTTTAATGATACTACTGCTGGCACTGACATATTGACGAAGGTTAACAAATAATGAATTACTATAAATTAGGTATAAATTCGGAAAGTAAAAAATGGATGACTTATATGAATCCTAGTTCATTTTTTATAGATAGCGAAGGAAATGAATTAAGTGATGTGAAACTATCTGCGATTCAATCTGGATTCAAAGGTGTTTTATATTTCAATGCCTTAAAGGAAGGTAAATCACCTCCGGTTGTCTCGGTTGGAACCAGGTTATTGGCGTTTAATGAGGATGTCTTTTTTGAGGGCGATATTAATGTTAGTGGTGCCCAGTTAATACCATTTATAAATAGGCATAACAGTTTAAAGTATGTGTTGATGCATGTATTTAATTATATTGACTGCGTTGATTGGGAATGTTCTAAAATTGAACGTTGGCCTCTGAGCTACATTCCAGAAGTTTGGGAATCAAAGCGTGGGCGATTTTTTATTGAACCAGTTGTCTATAAGGAAAAAATACCTGAAAACTTAGACGCCTTTCGTTTGTATGAGTGGGGTGGTGCATTTAATATAATAATATCCGAAGCTTTCAAAGATAAATTGTTGTCTGTGGAGTTTGATAGTTCCCTTCTTGATTTTAAACCACTATCTCTTAAATAATAAATGCCGAAGAGGTTATTAAACATCCTCGGCATAATTTTGTTTGTATATCCATCCCTCAACTTTGTAGGCGCATATTGATGCGGGACACATATTGGGCAAGGTTCTTGGTGTGCAAGTCAATACCCACAGATTATTGACCATTACAATGCTGATGACTTGGTAATATCATAGCAACTGTCTAGAACCACGGTGAACAGCTCCTAGACAGCCAGCCCCCGCAGTGCTTTTAGATTCTTTCACGTACGTAATCTCCTAATTCTATGATGTTTCCAAATTCAAGATATTTACCTTTCCCATCTAGAAGCCTATATGACTTAAAATCTCTACGAAAGAACACAACAGCATCTAATGTCTTTAATTGATAAATGAGCCACCAATTCTGCCCTTCCTTTTTTGGGTAGCTCTGACGACATGATTTTAGGTACTCTTTTATAGACAAACCACGAATTTTTCTTCTATCTAAATCTGCCTCCTTCATTACATCCGGAGGATAAACATATGCACTAAGTTTTGCAGCAGAGATACCTAAGAATTCCGCCTGTCTTTCTAATTCACTTGAAGGATTAATTATTTCTTCCAGTTCTGACTGTGTGAGATTGCTATAAATGTTATTTTTACCACATATTCCGCAATGAAATGAAAGATTAATTTCATTGCTGGTCATAAAGTCATCAAAAAAACACGCGTCGACTTCATTATATTTTCCACAATACTTACACTTTAATGATGCTGTTGTTGACATTGTTATCCCTACAAAAAGCTAACGTCTTAGTATTTATGCGCTGTGCTGTTTTCAGGGCATAAATCGCTTGCCGGACTTGGCCGCTGCCACATCCGTGTCAATTGGTATAAATGATGCTATAGGAATTTGCTTTTTTGCGGTAGCGGTTTTATACCGTTTGAAGGGTAATTAGTTGATATCTATGACTGGATGTTACCCTATGAACCAGACTAGGAAAGTCTGATTCACTAGCTAATTTTTGGACAGAAATGTGTTGGAAAGTAGTGTTTGGGGAGCAGTAATTTCTGTTGTTAGAAGTTTAGCGTTTACGGGTATCCACTAGCACAGGCTTGCTATGGCATTCGCTCGTCGACTCGCAGCAAGTCCGTCCTTGGGGCGGACGGTCGTCTCGCCAATCACCATGGCACACCTTTCGAGCATTCGCGTAATCTGTAGATTTAAAAGCGTTACGCAGCACGCTTTGGGACATTTTCGCGTTAGGACCTAAATCTAATCCTTGAGTTTCGAATTACTAAAAATATGGCAAAATCCTGAGCGACCGATTTAATAAGCAACAAATTATTTTTCACCGACAGTAATCCTCCAAACTCAGATCAAAATGAATCTCTACAAGTTTGTGCCATCTGGCACAAACTTGTGATTTCAATTTTTCTTCAGCAAAAATAAGAAATGATTTAGTTGTAAAACTTTGATCTACGTAAAGAACGGCTCTCTAACGATAGTGTAATTTATATGGTAAGAACCGCTTTCCCCCTACTGCAAAGGATTGTGAAATCAATGCCCAAATATCCTGAAGTGTATATCACATTTGATTGTAATATTTACAGTAAAGAGGCAGTTCTTAAGGCCTGTTACCAGTTAGCAGATATAGCCGTTTTCGATGTCAGTTCCCAAAAGAATAAAATCACCGTATCCGCAGTGGTGCATTCTACCAGTAATACTTCGGCAGATGAATTGTCTAACGATCTGAAAACTTCGGTTATCGACTATCAATTGCGTGAAAAAATTGAAGCACAAACTAATAAAATCAAAAACATATTAATCAGTGCTGCATTAAGTAACTCTTTGAGGGCGTCGAACTGATGAGAGTAGCTTCTCCAGAAACTTTTGCATCACAGAGTTATCGTTTACTGCCATTTCGGTTTGAACGTATAAATGATGATAGATTTTTACTCATCAATGAGGTTGGCGAACATTGCTATTTAAATTGTGCGGATTTAAATGACTTAGTTGATGGATCCTTAACCACATCAGGAAAAACCTTTCAGAATCTTGAATCTAAATCATTTGTTTACAGTGAAAAGAACAACTTTGCGCTGAGAGCTTTCAGTGCAAAATATAGGGCAAGAAAATCATTTCTGTTTGATGGTCCAGCGCTACATATTTTTGTTTTAACACTCAGGTGCGAAAACTCGTGTGAATATTGCCAAGTAACACGAAGAAGCCCTGATGCAGTTAAGTATGACATGCCACTTAGTATCGCAAAGCAGGCCGTGTTGCGCATGTTTGAGTCACCAGCAGAAAATCTAACGGTCGAATTCCAAGGTGGAGAACCACTACTTGCCTATGACGTACTAAAGTACATTATTGAACTCTGCATAGAACTTAATATAACTGAACAAAAAAATTTGCAGTTTGTTGTAGCTACGAGCCTGCAAAATATAGACATGGAAATGCTCGAATTTTTCCACCTCCATAACGTTCATATTTCTACTTCGGTCGACGGTCCTCAATGGTTACACCAACTCAACCGGCCAAATAGTTGCTCAAATAGTTATGAGAAGACAATGCATGGTCTTGAAATGGCTAGGAGTGTTCTGGGACATGACAGAATAGCAGGAATGACAACTATCACTCGTAGTAGTTTAACTGCGATAAAAACCATTATCGATGAGTATGTACGTCTTGGTTTTCACTCGATTTTTCTACGCCCCTTGAACATGTACGGGTTCGCAGTGAAGAAAGAAAACAAGGTAGGTTACTCATCTGAAAATTTTAATAAATTCTATGAGCAAGCGCTTAAGTACATCATAGAAATCAATCAGCAAGGCTATCGTTTAGATGAAGTAAACGCAGCTTTAGCGTTAAACAATATCCTGACGCCACAGGCAACTGGATATGTCGATATGCGTTCGCCATGCGGAGACGGTACAGGAGTCTTGGTATACAACTACAATGGAAAAGTGTATCCATCGGATGAGTCTAGAATGCTGGTTGAAATGGGCGACGAATCACTCGCACTTGGTTCGGTTAATGAATCATACCAAGACCTGATGTCATCAAGTGTGTTGAACACTATCTTACACGCTGGGATTGCTGAAGCCCTGCCAGGATGCTCTGATTGCGCATATTTACCTTACTGCGGAGCGAATCCAATACAAAATTACTCTCGTTATGGCGACATGATTGGTCATCGAACATTTAGTGCTTTCTGTGCAAAGCAAAAGTTTCTTTATCGATATGTATTCAATTTATTGCAAGACAAATCTAATCGTACTGTCTTCAATAGCTGGTTGCCACATAGTCTCTGTCAGAGAGCCGAAGAGGGGCTGACAAATGAATAAAGTGATCCCATTAAAAACGAGAGCAGAGATCAATGCATTCAATGGTTCGAAGATGTTAAAAGTCATAGGACTGGATGAATTTGTGTCTAGCGGCATATGCGATAACAGACATTGCCTGCTTCTGCCAAATTATGGTCCAAACCAAAGAGAGTTACTCAGTCTAGATTGGGGAGCTGTTGCTATACAATGTGGTGGCATACCAAGTAATCTAACCATTCCGGTTATCAGTAAACTGGAGCATCCTGAAGTCATCTCTACTGGAGATGTGATTGTATTAAACGAGAATAGAGTTGATATTCTGTATCGTCGTAAAAGCACTGCGAATCTGCTTTTTGTCACAGAGAGATGCAACCACCAATGCATCATGTGCTCCCAGCCGCCAAAAGTGCTAGATGATGGCTGGCGTTTTGAGGAGTGCCATCAGCTACTGGAACTCATTGACCGAGATATCCCTGTTTTAGGTATTAGCGGTGGCGAGCCGACATTGCAACGCGACGGATTTCTAAAACTGCTTGAGCATGCCAAAAAAGCTCTGCCATCAACGCAATTGCATATCCTGACCAATGGGAGTGCTTTTGAAGAATATCACTATGTCGAGCAGATCATTCAGTTAGGCCATCAACAAATTGTATGGGGAATTCCAATTTATGGTTCTACTCCTCAACAACATGATTACCACACACAAGTTCTAGGCTCATTCAATAAAACCATGCATGGGCTCTACAATCTTGGGCATGTCGGAGCACAAATAGAGCTAAGGGTTGTACTAACTCGACCAATCATAGAAAACATAGTAGAGCTATCAGAGTTTATTGTTAGGAACCTTCCATTTGTATCCACTGTCGCCTTAATGGGATTAGAACCAACCGGATTCGCCAGAACAAATTATGAAGCCGTATGGTGTGATTTAAATGAATACCAAGAAGAATTACTCGAAGGAACACATGTTCTACTAAGCTCAGGGCTAGATACCGTCCTTTATAACATTCCACGATGCCATGTTCCCAAATCACTGCGTTCTATCGCAGTACAAAGCATCTCCGATTGGAAAAACAGCTCTAGGAAAGAATGCGAATACTGCGAAGAACAGGATCTTTGCTGTGGTTTTTTTAAATCTCATACTCAGCGATTTAGTGAGCAAAATGTTGTGCCCATTCAGTTAGAAAGGAGAGCAGAAAATGTGGTTAGAACTTAATAAAATCTGGCGATCAATTACAGGAATCCTTCCAACAATTTCAGTTGCTTCTATAGGCGGAAGTACATTATTGGTTCCTCAGGCGTACGCTATTCCGTCAGTGACAATGGCAGACATTGATAGCGCTCAATTGAACCGCTTGGTCAGTTTTGACATGCAAATAAACGCAAACAGTGAAAACTTATATGCAGGTCATCGTTCTCATTCCAGCCACCGTTCTCACTCAAGCCACAGATCTCATTACTCATCTAGGACTGGAACGAGTTCATATCCATCCACACCTAGCCCTATTAATACACAGCCAAATACTCCGACATATCCCAGCTCAGCAGCTCAAAACAGTTCTGTATCAGATACCCCGTCTTATCAAGGCAGTAGTGATACACTGAAAGCATTAGTAATGAGAGTTCAAATCGTACTTCTCAGAAATGGTTACAACATAGGAGCGATTGATGGACTAATGGGACCTAGTACTTCATTAGCACTGAAATCATACCAAAAGGATATGGGACTGAAGATGACGGGGACCATGACAACAGAGACACTAACTAGCTTAGGAGTTTCACTTCCATAAATACAATGTCATGAACAATGTATAAAACACCACCGTTACAGTAGCCACTTTGTATCATTACTAAAATTTGGTCAACTTGTGGTGTTCTAATTCAATTGGTCAGCTTGATAGAAGCTATACGAATTTTATTGCCAGTGCTGATTTGAAAAAGATGTGCACTTTAATAACTGTTAAAGTGCAGTTTTCGTGAGTTATAGCGCTTAAACGATGTGTTTTGCGCATTATCGTGACAAACTTGTCTCAAACTAAGCTTATGCAGCACAATGTGCATAAACAGTCACATATCTATTAGTTTTTAATGTTTCACTCTTAAAATCGACTCAGACTAAACTCAGAACAAAGTATCACTTAGCAGCTTTGTATTTGTAGAGTTCTTTAATTGCCATAACATAAAGTCTACACTTCTTGCTAAAGGACCAAATTCACTAACCCACTACAATTATGAACTAAGAGTTTCAGGCTGGCATAAGGACATTGTCTTTTCTAACCAGTTTAAAAACTCCAATTCATTGCTTCCTAGTCTTTCTGTGTGGCTGAGCAGTACATAACGATGTCCAGATTGAGTTAATCCAAATGGAGCCACCAGCCTCCCGTTTTTCAAGTCATCGATTATCAGAGGATATGACCCTATAGCAGCCCCTAAACCGTCAACTGCCGCCTGTAAGCAGAAATAAAAATGCTCAAAGGATTTAGACTTATTGATATTAAAGGCATGTGTTGAACGTGATGACCAATCTGACCATGCAGAAGGTCTCGTTTCACTATGAAGCAAAACGATATCATCTAAGTTGTGCTGAGTTTTGTTCCAATATTCAGGGGAAAAAACAGGGCCAACCCACTCATTGACTAAGTTGTGTGTCGTATATTCTGGGCTAATATCGAAGTCATCACGCCGGATGGCTAAAGATAATCCTGTTTCATCTAAATCCACAGGCCCTCCTGCTGTTGATAGTCGAACATCAATACCCGTAAGCTGGAAAAAACTGGCCAGCCTAGGCATCAGCCAGCGCATAGTTAATGTGGGCTCACAGGAAACTTCAAGATGCTTATTGCTTTCCCTCGTTAGCTTCTTAACTCCATTATCTAGAGCATTAAACGCAATATCAGTGTACAGCTTGAGTAGCTCACCTTCTTGCGTGAGACGCATTCCTCTACCTTGTTTGTAAAACAGTAACTTCGACAAATGGCTCTCTAGCAATTTAATTTGCTTACTCACTGCTCCGTGAGTGATATGAAGTCTTTCTGCTGCCTTACTGTAACTCGATGACTCTGCCGTAATATGAAATACATAGAATGCTTTTAAATGTCTCATCTGTGACTTTTTCTCACATTTAGGATGCCTTTTTTTCGATTATAACTTACCAATAAATCTATACAATTATTTTAAAATCATGAACAGTTAGGATAGAAAATGGAGTTATTAAGTTTTGCAGTATTTGGGCTTTTAATCGTAGTAAGCCCTGGTGCTGACTTTGTTTTAGTATTTAAAAACAGTGCAATTTTTGGCAGAAAAGCGGGCATATTAACGGCTCTTGGGATAGGGATTGGTGTTTGTGTGCATATTACCTATTCAGTGATAGGGATTAGTCACTTAGTTTCTCAGAATGCGGTTTTATTTAGCATAGTGAAGTACATTGGTGCGGCGTATTTAATTTATCTCGGTGTAACAGGGTTAGTCAGTTCTAAGTTGAAATTAGACTATGAAAACTCAACAGACCAACCCACACATGCTCGAAAGTACATATTTCAAGGTTTTTTGTGTAATGTATTGAATCCTAAAACAATGCTTTTCTTTCTAAGCGTCTTTAGCCAACTAATCTCAGCCAATAATGAAGGTATGTCTTTCGTTATTAGCTATGGCGTTTACATTGCACTTCTACATATGGCTTGGTTTTGTATAGTCGCTTACCTAGTCACATCTGTACACGCGAGTCACATAATTCAAAAGTTTGGTCATAGAATTAATCAGGCGTGTGGTTTGGGTCTAATTGCTTTTGGTGCAACATTATCAATAAAAGCCTAAATTCCAACTCTCACATAATAAGTAAGTATTGTAGTGGTACGCTAAATTTGGTCACTTAGATAGAGGTGTAATCTGTCTTTACTTCCATATTTTTGGAATGACTAAATGTAAGTCAAATTATCCTCTGCGCACTGAGTGATTAATCGGTCATAGCTCACAATGGGGCAGAAGAGAGCCAGAGCAACCTTTCGGATCGGTTGCATCGTGATTTGAATTTGGCGAGCTGAGTCTAGACTAGTACAATTCAACCAAGAAAATAGGCCCCATAGCTAATCAAATTCTTCTCTCTTTTTGAATTCTAGAACGTTGCTTGTTGCCCCCGTTTTTTCCATATCGATCATTAACTCTATATGCTTGCATTCTTCAGGTATATGTTTCCACATTGCAACGGTCACTTCGTGCATTCTCACAGCTTGAGACTTTAAGCGTTTTTTATAATCTCCAAGCTTTTGTTCTTTCTTTTCAATTTCTTCATTGAGCTTTTTGATTTCTTTTTTGGCATTGTCTAAGTCTCCCTTAGCCTTTATGTGGAGAGGGTGACCGCGAACCACATTATCGGACACATTGCTTGCACCATGAATACGCGTTGCTTCAGCACCTTCGATCAGCGCTTTTATTTCTGGATAGCGCCTGGCCGATCCATTTGATAACCCTGCTTCTTTTTCAACATTAGAAACAACAATTTTAAGCTTGTTAGCTTTAAGTTTTTGTTTCAACTCTTTGTTAATCGGCTTTTGATCAACAAGTCGCGCCAATGCGTCTCTTAGCTGCCTTTCTGTGGAGCTGAATCCAGACTTGTCTGCCATGCCTTACACCTCCATTGTCGTGTCGATAACCAAATTCAGCACATCTTCTGCAATTTCATACTTTTCATATTTAAACCCTAGATCATCCATGATCGCTTCCGCAGCTTTTACCTGCATCAGGTATTTGGTTGCAGAACTGGAATTTAATTCATTGTTTTCTTTTAAAAACTCAATGTTGCGCATTGCGTCCATGCGGGAGGATTCGGCATAAACAGCGTTTTCAATAAAATCATATTCGCAGTCTACACATTCACTTAAATCAATATTGATACGCATTGAGCATTGAGTATTAGTACAATACATCCCAGGAGCAATAGCATGTAAGTGTTCTTTTCCGTTGGTCAATCGATCTATCCAGTAGTCAATTGATAGCTTGCGTTTGCTTACTCCATCTTCAAAATAACTTTCACCTTGGCGACTAATTTCAGCAACTGCTGCTTGACCTTTACCACCTGCGATACGCTTACCATTCGCCATTTTTTGATATATGCGAGCAAATATCTCAGCTTGTTGTGTGACACGTTCTTTTTGTATTTCGCTGTATAGTTTTTCAAATGAATAGGCATTTCGGGCATACCATCGCGTCATCGCCATCGACAAATGCGAAAATTGCTGCTTCAAGGCAGGGAAAGAACACAGCTCATATCCAATTAGGTAGTATGCGAGGGAGCGCCGTGTCTGATGTGGAGAGAAGTGAAATTTATCGCCCTGATTAAAAGATGTTTGGGTTGGGTCTGAGGTCTGTAAATCCGCCATATCTTCGGCTGTAAGTGTAAAATCAAATTTATCGCGGTTAAACGTCGTATTAATTACAGTGTGCAATGCGCTCTTTCCTATAGGGTTGGGAAAAGCGATGTCCTTCAAGTTTGCAAACATTCGATGATTATATTTCTTTTCAAATCTTTTGCGATAGGGCGTATTAATTGCATTCAGCATATGGAATGCTTTCCAGCCAGCTTGCGTGGTTACAAACGTGTCATTTTTGGTTTGACTACTGAGCGTAATCTTTGATTGACGTGTAGTTAAAAAGTCAATGGTTTCCTTGCCAGTTTCCGACTCACAGCCATTTTTATCGAAAGTCATTCTTTGTGCACCGTAAACAGGGCTTATTTTGTACAGCTCGTCTACGCGCATTCCAGACAATGCCAGACAAAGCCATGAGGATTCTGTATTTAGGCTCTTCAAATATCGCCTAAAATCACCCCAGCCATAATAAGTGTTGCCAATGTGTGCTCTGAAACTTCTAAGACGTTCTCCGCTTATTTGAATGCGGGGTTGAATAGATGTAAATATTTGCATCCACCGAGAATCCTCACCTTTATCCACTAAGGTTATTCCATTTTTGTTGAGCGCCTGCGTAAATTGTTCCCATGGTTTTACGTAGCTGTCACTAGGTTTATGGCCATAGCCTTTTCTAATCCTCAGGATTTTTCTTTCTAATTCATTCTCATAAAGCGAAATCATCTGCTCAACAGCTTGTTCTATTTCATCTCTTAACCCGTAGGCTTTTACGATGTCTTCACTGTACTCTTTTAATGCCGCAAAATAGATTCGTGGGGGAATCACCACTTTTCCGTTTTGCGCATCAGAACTCACGTTATGTATCTTATGGGTTTGATGTGAAAAGTTGACCTTGAAAGGCAGCAGCCCTTTCAAGTGGACAAGGTTATTCAACCCTATAAAACAATAGCTTCTAGAAATATCATACCATCCCTCAGAAACCAAAATTTCTAAATATTCTTGATTCAATTCCTCAAACGAATTGATGCCACGTTTGATTAGCTGAGCAATATCCTTTCGAAGAGAGTTTTTTTTATTATTAATTGAAGCCAGTTCTGTATGTTTAACAGAAAACCACATCTCTGCTAATGCTACGCACTTCATTTGATTAAGCATGTGACGCCCTTTTTGATGAAGTACAATGACATTTTCTTCTTGCTTTGGCTCAATGTTAAAAATCAAGTTCGCGATCCCACTCCCTTTGTAGTCAGAATATCTAAACGCCCATATATCCTCGCCAAACAAGATGGTCTTTTTTTGATCTTGATAGACCACCATTTTATTTAACTCTTCCCAATCGCCTCGCAGTAGTGCAGGGAGAAGTTCCTGTTGTAAATAGTCGCCTCTATCACCAATCGAACGCATGGTATCTAAGGTTGAATCCATATCTTGTGAGTTTTCAAAAGACAGCATAGATATAGTCCTTATAGAAATTGGGAAATGGAAGATAACGAGTTGAAAAGTGGATAACGCCCTTTTTCTTCGAGCAAATACTCAGCTTGTTCAATGGTTTCTAATGGGAGGCCGTCAAGGTTAGCTTGAAAGCGATTTATCTTTAATTGAATTACCGAAGCGCGTTCTGGGTATTGGTCAATAGCTTCACTTAACGCATCGAGAAAGCTCAATAGTTTATAAATAGCGTAGGGATCATCAACGAGTTTGGCACTTCTGCAAAAGACACAAAGATCGTATTGATAGCAGGTAATATCTTGACCCTCTTCAATAATCCCTTTTTTTTCTGCGAACTTGCGTGCTGCATAGTGCCAATCTTTCTCGGACACCGAATCGATTTCCCCGTCGCAGCTAATGCCATTGGGGTTTGTAGGAGCATTACGTTGTTTCCAAACATCGTATTCTAAGATGGGAATTTCCAATTCTTTCTTAACTGATTCTATAGCTTCACTGCGGCTCTTACCTTGGGCTATGTAGACTAACCCCATCATCCCTTGTGACATTTGCCTGTTGTTTGAAACAGGGTGACCGTTGGGGTAATGTCTTTCCGTTGTTTCAATATTGTGCTGCAAAATTTTTCGGGCTGTCCACCCTTTTTCTTCTGCTTTATACTCTAAGTTAGAATGAGTAATACGAATCCTACTGGCGGTAATATTTAGAAAGTAATCACCGCGACCAATACCACATAAATTTAATAGAATTTTGCGAATCGGAACCTCACCCTCTGACCACTGATAAGTAACATGCTTACCACCCAGCGGTAGTAAGTACGGCAGTCTGGTTGTTGAACTCCCCCCACCAAAACCATAATTTTTTCTAGGTAAAGGGTTTCTGGTCGCAGCATAACGTTCGACCAATTGAAGAAAATGTCTGTATTTAGCTGCAATAATGAACTCACCTAACGAGCCATCAGCGTATTTGAAAGAAACGGTGATCGCTCCATCGAAATCTTTCTCTGAATAATTAAGTGGTATCAGCGCGTTCCGCAGTGAAACATCAGTCATACATGACAGCGCTGCGTAAGCAATCGGCATTGTTCTTATTGTTACAACTTGCTTATTAAGAACGGTGACATTTGATTCCATCGTGTGTACACCATCATCTCGTTTAATCTTGTTAAACGTGGTCATCTTTTGATCTTCAACAATGTCGGTATAGGTTTTTACTAGATGGTCGATCAAATCAGCTCTGCTCTCAGAAAGCAAATTTAGGTTCTTTGATAATTGGAATGAAGCTCCAGATACATCAACTTTTCCTTTATCACCTTCGCTATTGAGGAAATATATCAGAGTGTCATAAGGGTCTTCGCTGTAGGTTTTCGAGAGGAGTTCGAGTGCTCGAAGAAAGGTGATTCCGTCAGCTTCTCCGACAGAGTCGCGCTTATTGATGTCAGCGACAATAAACCCAGCTTCATCGTCTTTGGCTTCGGGATGAGAGTTTTCCTCAGTGCCTGAAAATAACGCTTTTACATCTTTTGAAGCGCGGCCTTTATAAGCGCGGACTTGAGCAACTTTTGATGTCCGACCATCTTTATTTGGCGTAACAAATTTAATTGGGTGGCGAACTTGTCTAATCACTGAGTCGTTAAATGCAGTGTAATAGGCAAACAGAGTGTAAGCTGCTGCCATACATTGATTAAAAGGACTCGCTAAGCCATCTAACGCTGAACAATTTTTTCTCCCAAGTGTAATCGTGATGTCACGGTTATCTTTTCTTTCAACCACAATATTATCGAGGTGTTGAGGTGGTGGAGAATCAGGATTTTCTTCTTTATATGCAATAAGTTGAGTTGCCAAAGAGAAAAAGAGAAGCTGAGTGCGTCTAACTAGTGCATACCATTCTCTTGATGTATAAGGTTGTGTAGCAAAATCTACAATCTCACCATTAAAGCTCTTGAGCGTGGCTTGCATGTCTGACACATCAAAACCAAGTATTGGAAGTAGCGAGTCGAGATTCATCTTTTTTTGAAGAGCTGAAAATTCCAACAAACCAAACTCTTCGCCATTATGATACTGAAACTGATATTTTTTAGGCTCATTAGCAATATCAACTAAGCGCCGTAACTCTCCAGAGTTACCAGCGTAAGAAAGGTATCCAGCCTGACTAAAAGGGGCGAACTTCTTAATGTCGCAAAATGCTATATAAGCCTTTAAGGCGCTTAATTTAACCACTAGAGACCATGCATTGGTTTCATTTTTCTTCTCTTGATCAACCCATCTTTTTAGCTTTTGCATTTTTTCTAATCGAGAGGGTTTAGCTAATGGTTTTTTTGGATCACACTGTTCATGACACCAATAAAGAAAATTGTGTTTTGTGCTGTTCAGCTTCCCTTCTGGCCGTATATCAACGTTCAAATCTAATGAAGTAACATTATTCTTAGTAATCGGCGGAGTGGGTAATTTATTTTGATTTCTTGATGCTGCTAATCGACTTTTGGCCATGTAATCACCTCAACGATTGTTGTGCGAATTCATTTTTACGCTGAGAGAATTCCAACCATGTTTTATTGTCATTCATATAGTTAACGTATTTTTGTGTGGTAGATGTGCTTTCATGCCCCATCAAATCAGCCAACTCCTGTAACAAGGCTTCGAAGGGCTTAGCTGTTTCCATGTGTTTGCCGTACAGCCAGTCGGTTGCGAAAGTGGCACGTAAATCATGAGAGGAAAAATAAATATCAAGCCCACAGTGTGCTAAATCGTTACGGATAGTTTCCACATACTTTTGAATGGTGTTTGGAGCATAGATATTGCCATTTGATTTTACGAATAAGTGGTTATGGCGAAGTAGTCCGTTTTGAATAGCCTTCTTTCTCGCCTTACTCAATTTGTACTCGTACAGCAGTTCCATAACCTTAGCTGGGATTTCAATTGATCTGTTTTTTTTAAATTTGGTTAAACAACCGTTAATGTTCTCACCAATTTGCACTTTAACTACTTTAGCTTTTGGCTTGTCCACGACAGAGGCTGGAAATGTTATCAATTCCTCCAATCTCAATCCCGTTTCAGTCTTTACGTACAGCATGAGGGCTTTAGTATCAGTCGAGTTTCCAACATCAAGGTATTTATAAAGCTCTTGCTTTTCATCTTCACGAAGTGGATTAAGCTCTCTGAGATCAGCTTCTTGAGGTTTTTTGATGCTTTTAAATGGTCTAGTGAGACCTGTGGTATATACAGTAATCTTCTTACTGTGATAGCGGTTAAGATGTGAGAGCATTTCATGCTGAGATCTCTTTCCTTTGCTGCTTATGCGAACAGTCTTTGCCTTAAACTCAAATGGTCGAAAGGTTTTGCTGATTGAAATGATCCGCTGGCGATGAAGGAAGATGAAGTAATTAACAACTTTCAAAACATAGTTAGAAGCTGTACTTGGAGAACCACCAACTTTTCCATTTTCATCCCTGGTATAAAGGTTCTCCAGTAAATAGTCTCGATATCTCACGATTGGACTTTCCTCTACCTTGTCGGTGCAGTCATATATTGTTAACGGACATTTTTTATCAACCAGCAGTCCTGTCCTTGGGTGAGTATGTTCGGGGATTTCCGTATTCAGCCACCGATAGAAGCTCAATAGCGCAACTGCATGAGATTGAATTGTTTTATCTGAGGATATATCAGGGTCTGCCAACAAAGAGTGAAGATATAGATTAACCGGCACCACATTGATGCCATCGAGATCTATTAAAATTGGAAGTTCATGAGCAAACGGTTTTGAGTTATCCCTAACGTCATGGATGATTTCGTCAGTGTCAGGGTGTGGCTTACTGATAAATGAGGGATATTTATCACTATTAATCCATATAAGACAGTAGTCAAAACCGAAGTCATCTGGAAACGACTTATTCTGCTCAATCATATTAACACCTAAATCATCCGTTATTCACACTGATAAGCCTTGCCCCAAGGGGTACGCGTTCATCCATCTACTTTTTCAAGATATCCAGACAAACAGTAAAACTGTAACTACCTCTCTTCTCTTCGTCTAATTTATTTATCATGAAAAATTCCAACATGTGGCATCTAAAAAAATTCCCAACTGTA
>NZ_JAGTUL010000043.1:0-31824 GCF_018224605.1 Shewanella sp. M16
TTAACGTGAAAAATGACATACCTTCGCACAATGAAGATTATATTAAACTCGCCTGTGGCGTCCCTCGATGCTGCGCATTGTATCGAGGGCAGCAGTTAAACATGAATCTACGGTCACATTGTGCGCATCTTTTTTTTAAGTTAACCACAGTGCCGATAAGTACGTGTATCGGCATTAGGCACATTGGGAGACCCTTTGTTAATGTTCAAACTGCTTTCTTCATTTTTCCAGTAATGACAGACCGAGCCATAAAAGGAACATGATCACGGTTATGACAAAGAAAATCAGCCATGGATTTGAATTCAACCTCGGAATCAACGGGAACCCATAGCGTTAATTTTTTTAAACCTTGAGAACGTTGTTTAAGTTCATATTTTGAATTTCTGTTCATGGTGTCACCAGTGACTCAACGTTAGAAACGGACTCTAGCGTTAAGGTGTCACAAAATGAATTTATAAAATCAAAGTAAAGTGTATGTGAATAAATAACACCTAAAGCAAACCCTAAAAGAAGAAAAACAATAAAAATAAAAACAACAGCAGCAATATCCCAATAATTCATAGAAACACCTAATTTAATCAGTAAGTTCAATGTAATAAAATCAAATATGGTGAGGTGGGCGCTTGCGCTTGCCTCCCACCCCACAAATGTACGTGATTATGTAGGGGCTGACGGTTCGGAGGATTCAGTAACAGGTTCAAATTTACTAAAGGGGTCACAGGTAATAAATGTCGTGTAATTATCAAAAGACAGACGAACAAGACAAGGTGAAATAGCATTGACTGCAAAACCTACAGCCGAAGGGTCAAAGAGTTCAGCTGTATCTTTTTTAGCAAAAGAGTAATCAAACGATGCAACACCATAAGTATCACGCTTATAGAGCGAACCAGTAATAAACACCCCGTCAGTTAACTTGGCAATATAAGCTTGAAACATCGGTGAATCGTTTGTATTTAAATTATTAATTTTAGCGACCCTAGAGATATCATCTTTTTTTGCAGAAACGGAATCGCCCTTAGCATCAACAGAATCAGAGCCTTTAGAAGGGTTCATAATTCCAGAGGTGAAAAACAAATAAACAACCAGAATAAAAAACAATAATAGAAAAATACCCACAATAAAAATCTTTGGCATTTTAAATTTATGCGTGTGCATTTCAGAACTAAAATAAGAACCGTAAAACAACGCTGGCCGCTTAATTACAGACTTTTGGCACGTTTGAGTATCGAAATAATTGTCAGGGTCGAAACTCTTTGAATTTTCATAACGAGATACCCTTTCACCTCCAAATGGATTGTGATAGTGAATATGTTTATTCGCGAGCTTACGAACATGATTATCTAACAGCATCCTATCTTGTGTAACAAGATGCACATCAAACCCTTTATGCCTGTGAGTTTCAAACTCAGAAACATGGTCAGGAACTTTGGCACCAATCGCGCGAGGCGGGAAAAAGTGCTGACATTCATCAATAAAGATAATCGCGGTTTTAGGTAATTTGAACCAATCACGGGCATTATCAAAATACGTAAAGTGCAAATTGAATTGCTTTAAACTTTCAAATGTTAATTGGTCGGCTGGCATGTTAGAAATAAATTCCTCCATGGACTCAAGCTGTTTTTTTGAATACAGCTTTCTTACCCATGCAAGCCAAGCCTCAAGCGGTGAAGCTGCTTCAAAATAGCTTTGGAGCCACGGAGCGTGATCTAGAGAAAGAAACTCATCATCAGCATGCACACGCTTAAGAATCCGCTGTATACGCTTCAAAGCCCCCTTATTTTTGAGCTTGGGCAAGTAAGAACCATAAAACCAACCGCTGAAAGAGGATGCAACATCATAGTCCAGCATCACCAAACGGACGTTATGATAATAAATTGGACGAGTACCATCATTCTGAGTCACTAAATCAGAAAATGAATTCAGCGTTTTACTCGCTCCGGGCTTGCCTGTTCGTAAGACAATCATTAGGCACCCCAGTCCACATCCGATTTATCGCCCGGCTTACGCCATACCATTTGACGCGAATTCCCTGCCCGACTCGCCCCTTTTAAAACAAGCAAGGCAAAGCCTGTAGACATCATTATGTTGATAGCTGTATCGATGCCACACAGATGAATAAACGTAGCAACAAGTGGCGGAAGCCCCGACGTGGTGGCGTTTAACTTGTCCAATATCTTATCAAAAATCAAACCAACCCCCATAAATGTCACTGTACCAAAACCGATGGCAACAGCTACACGGCCAGCCGTTGCAGCAACAAAGTTAGCTAGAAATGGAAAAACAGACGCAAGGAACATCAAAAAATATGGCATGTAATCACCTATGAATATTTAGCAATGGCTAGACCAGAAGAAAGCATGGCCGTGGCGATAACGAACCAACTAATCACCGCAGCTAAATCGCACATTGGCGACAAATCAATATGCAAAACAGCAATACCTATATCCAAAGGCAAAGGCGCTGGACAGGTTTGCTGACCACCTGCATTAAACCCATTTGCATTGGTATATTTATTTAATAATGCATCCGTGTTAATGACTCCCGCGTCAATATTTTGAATGTCAGAATCGGGAGATTCATTATATTGTTTGACACTCGAAACCAATGAATCTACTAAGCCCTTAACATCAGTTTCAGTTTGAGATAATGCACAAGAACGTTCCCATTCTTTTCTGGCAATAAAACACGAAGGCGAATCAGATGAACATTGAAAAGAAGCGCAGCCAGTAGAAGAAACCGAATCGGGGTCAGTGCCATCACCGCCCTTGCCTATTGCGTCCACAATACTTTTTTCAGATTTACCAATTGCGTTTTCAATGTCACGCATGCGAATGACAATATCAGTAAGACCGTTATTAGCCTCAACAAGCTGTTCAATAATTGCAGAGTTATCAGCAGGCTTACCAACTTGACCCGCTATCTTTTCAAGATTGCTATTAATTGAACCTGATAAAATATTATTAATAGCCCCTATTTGAGCGGTATTTCCAACGATATTAGACAAAGAACTTAAATTACCGACAGAATTAGCAATGTAACCCAAAGCAGGCATGTAATCGCCATAATTATTACCAGTGCCACCGCCAGAACCTGTTTTTGAATCAATGCTTTTCAAAAGGTTTTTTGACTCAGCCAAAATCATTTGGTTTTGACTAACCCAATTAGTTTGGGCATTAATATCAGTACGCATTTCCTGTAAAACGGTATAAATACCATCACCAGAAAGATCAACATGCCTCGTTAATTCAGCTAAATCTCTAGCAATAGAAGAGGTCTGCTCATTAATAGCGGTCTTTGTGTAAGAAGACTGACGAGCGCCTTTTAATATTGCATCGTAAACAATACCCAAATCTTTATGAATATCTCTTAGCTCAGTAGTAAAAGCTGTTGGATGCAAAATGTGAGGATTGGACGCTTGCAAAGAATCAGGGTCTGGGTTCTGAGGGTCTGGGTTCTCAGAGTCTGGGTCAGTTCCGCCAGAGTCTTGGCATTTATTCACATCAGTAGCGTGATACGCCATTTTTACATAACAAATAGGGTTCGCAGGGTCACCAACGGCACAAGCCCAATCAACCCCGCGCCACGAAAAATTATTAGAATCACACTGAGTATTGTAGAAAGCTGTTGATTCAGCCTCAGCATTGGAACCTAGAAATTCATAGGATAATGGCAAATCAGGCGTAGCTGGAGGGGTATAAGCAAAAAGCGGAAATGAAAATAAAGCTAGAAAAAAACCCGCCTTATGCAATCCAAGGTTACCAAAAGTACGATTAACCATATTATATCCTGTAAGGTAATCAGCATAAAACCTCAAAAGCGGGGAAAACCTCCCCGCCTAAATTGAAATAGTGGTTAGAAGAATTGAGCCTTACCCCACTTAAAGACCACAGTACCAGCGGCCAAAGTCATCATGCCAATACCAATGGCAGCAATAACAATCGTGCCATCAGCAACCATTTTGTCGACAGTCGCCTGAATATCAATAGCAGCCATTGCACTTGTCGAAACAACAGAAGCCGCACCGACTCCCAACGTTAACAGCAGTTTTTTAGCTTTAGACATATAACATCCTTATCGCAGACCCATGGTCTGCCTACCAAGTTTAAAAATAAAAGCCATGCCATAGAGAGACACAGCGCCTGCTATAAACAAAGCGACTTCATACGCAGTCAGATGAGAATCTAAATCTTGAGCCGAAATTAATAGATAACCCGCACAAGGTTCAACACTGGAATAAAACAAAGTTCCATTATCATCTGGTATAACGCACAGAGACATTTTGTTTAATCCTTATGCCTTGCGAATAACGGGGGTTTCAAATAAATGGAAACCAGTAATAGAAACATGTTTACCGTCACTATTTGCAAAGCTCATTTCTTTATATTCAACGTGTAACTGACAACGAGTGCCGACAGCGCTCTTTAAAACATCAAGAGTCTTACCGTCTTTTACAAAATCAGCAGAAACATGGACATCAACCGTTTGAGTGGGTGATGTCGTAATCAAACGCAACAAACCAACATTTGTGGTTTCACCAGTCTGAAAATTTACTTTCGGTTTAATCTGAATATCAGACGGGTCTAAAATTAAGCCTTCAAGTTTCATTTTGTATTTCCTTACAGTTATAAAATTATGTGGGGACAGTTATTGACACGAGTCCAAGGCTAATGCCGAAGCACCAAAGCACTCGCTTCGCTCGTTGGTGCATCTTCATTAGCTATGGCATCAAGCCAGAGCGCTTGCAGTTCTTCATATTCCTGAATGTGGCGCTCATACTCGGCATAGTCGGCTTCGGCCATACGCTGATATTCACGCTCTAATTCCAGTACATCGAAAATATCAACAACACCGTCCATGACTTGGTTACGGGCTTTGACATATTCTTCTTTATTAATCAGCTTCCAACTCTTAAAGCGGGTCGCCTTAAAAATGCCTTGAAACATCACGCCATTAACACGGGCATGAGCCGCATCACCAAAGCGAGTCTTAGAGAACGCACCCGATTCAAATAACTTGGAAAACACCGCTGGGACGGCATAATGTGTTTTAACCGTTTGGTCAGCACGACGAACAAAGATGCCCCCCATGGCCATACAAAATGCCCCCCAGTCGCCCTCGTCAGCAGAACGACGCACCTTTTCTAATAGGTAATGCTCGTCGGAATTTAATTGTGTAAACACGGCATCACCCTCGGCTATTTGCTCACGTAAACGACGCATTTCGCGCCAGACGGTGACACTAGGGCCACCAAAGAATTGAAATTGACGAATGCCTTGGACGCGCGACCACGTAACAATCCGTTCAGCAGCATCAACACCATCGAGTGACGTTGAACGGTCTTTATCAATGTGTTGACCGTCAACAGATTTAGAAATGTATTTAGCAACGTAACCAACAGCAGAACCCCTTTTAGGGTCAATATTCTCAGATTTAAAACGGTATTCCTGAGCGCCCTTCTCATCTGGACAATCCAGTAATGAGAACCGACGTAGCTCAGTAACAATGAATTCAATATCAGTAGGTAATGCGAAAATAATCATGTGATGATGTGGCGTAGCATCGTGATGCGGCTCAACAATGCGCATCCCATAAAATTTAATACCCGCCTTATCCATAGACTTGCGAAAATTCGACCAAACCCCCATCAAATGCCTGTGCGCATCTTCAGGAATAGGTCTATCAGCAGCGATAAATTTAGGGTTTAACACGCCATTAGAAACGGCATGAAAACGAGACGGTGATGTTACCGTGGTGAAAACGGCAACATGCCCCAATTCCTGTGCTATCTGCTCAAATCCTTTCAGCCTGACAAACATTTCAGCCCGACGGATTTCAGGATTGGAAATTGATTTGCGGGAAAGTTCTGACAAGGAAAACGCATTTGAGTGATCGTCATCATCAACGGCAATGGTATTTTCCAACACTTCTAAATTATCAGACTGGCGTTGACGATGGCGAGTAAGGGCGTAATCACTGCAATAAGCCTGTTTACCCTTGTGAACAACGCCTAAATCACGCGCCACATTCTCAACAATACGAAGAAATCGACGTCGTAATTGACGACCTAGCCAATGTTCATCACATGCACGATTAACTAAAGAAAAAAGCTCACCAGAGGCGCGTTTTTGTTTAATCAACAATTCATCAAATGAAAGCCCCAAATGAGCAAGAAACTGTTGAGCAGCCTCAAAGGACGCCTCACCGTCTGTGATAGTAGATAAGCGACGGCGTAAATTTTGAGACTTAACACGGGCTAATTCCTTAACCTCGGATTCAGTCATTGTCACATTTAAATTCAGTGATTTAAGACGTTGAGAAGCAGACTCAACAGCACGCACCCCGTCTAAATAGGATTGTTTGGAGCAAATGGTAATAAACGAATTAAGCATTGTCGGGGCAAAATCACCGTGACGACGCACGATATCAAAAACAGGTTTGCGCCAATTGGTTTGACTGGCCTCACGTTCGGCACTGTTACGAACAGGGAAATCAAAGGCAGCTAAACGATTATAAATCCCCGAAACAAAATCAGAATGAGAGTCGGAAACCTCAAAGACTGACGGCAATGGCTCAGGTGAAAAATCATCAGAGGAATAAACGGTTTTGGAATGACACGAAGGACAAGCACAAAGTTTGTCAGATTCAAATTCATAACCACATGACAAACAAATTTGATAAGTAAGCTCACCACGAGAAAACGACTCTAAAGCCTCGCCAATCATGCACGAACTCAAAGCGCTAGGAACTGGCCGTAAAGCCGCTTTCCTTGTCATATTGGTATAAAGAGACCCCTTCTCAAAGCTAAACATAAGCTACCTTAGCGATAATCCGTTACATGTTACAAATTACATTAATGAGCAAAATACACTTGTGATATGTTACATGTCAATAGTTACTTGTGATATGTAACTAAAAAACTAAGATAAACACTGGACAAACAGCAGATGAAAAAAATGGCTAAATTAATATCAACATTCAGAGTAAGAGAAGCCCACGCAGAGCTGCTTAGAGATAAAGCAGTAGAACTCACCATTGGAACAAAAGAAGTGGTGAAAGAAGCAGATATCATCCACTGGATACTGGAGAGGGAAATTGGGAAAGTGGAATTAAATGAATGGATTAAAAGCAATAAAAGTCCAAAAAAATAAGAGTGTTTAAATCAGCAACAACATAAGCTAATGCATAGATTCAGTTAGGAAACAATGCTTTAAGTTGGTTTTGTCTGCGACCGTTTGAGAACAGTAGCGCTATTAGAATTGTGCAAGCTAAGAGAAAAAAGCTTGTCTACAGGGCGGGGAATAAAGCGGGGAAAAGCACCCGCTTCACTTGTTTCAGTATCGCTCCGCTCCCATCAAACCTACGGTTTAATAATCCCTTAATATACCCGAACATCAATAGAATGGTTGAACCATCAATTGATAGCAAAATATGAGTTTATTTACCAAAAATGCTATCATTTGCTTGATTTAACCCGCCAATTTGCTATCATTAACACATGGAAAGAACATTAATTGATAGCAAAAAGGCGGGCATATGAAACAATCAGAATTGAACTACAAAGAAAATGGTGTGTGGTGTGTTTGGGTTGAATTTGAAGGAATAGAGTTTTACTGGGAACGTTTCTCCAGAGAGGTATCCGTTAAGGGTCATAGTTACGATTGTAAGCTATGGATTGACGGAAAATTAGATAAAGAACCCGATGCAAAGGGCGCAAGAAAAGCAATCATAAAATGGTTATCAGAAACTTTCGGAGTATAAAAAATGGCTATCACAGTTAGATTAACGGAAGAACAAGAAGAACAACTTGGTGAGCTTATGAAACTAACGGGCAAAGCAACCAAATCAGGAGCTGTCGAGTATATGATTGAGAACGGTAAAGATCTAATCGAAAACAACAAGCGTTTTTGTGAGATTAAGAAACTAGAAAAAGAAATGGTATTAATCAAAGAAACGATAGCAGAACTATTAACCGGTAAATGATTTTTGATAGCAAATTAACAGCATCGATGCAAAATAATGATAGCAATAGGCTTAATCCTGGCTTTAGTTTTGATAGCAAAAAAATAAAAGCCAGTGCCTGTTTTTGATAGCAATATAGGTGTGCCAGGATGTGTTTTTGATAGACGCGCACAATATGCATTATGTTACGGACTCGAAAGAACTCGAGTGATTCTCGTACCTCGCCCACCCCCTTCATCCCTTCTCGCGGTTAGGTGCTAACGCACTATACCAAACCGTGAATCCTCAACATAACGCTAGGTTACATTGTGCGCATCTTTGTATCTAATCACTCTATGCCTTTCAAATGGTCGATTGGTTTGTTGAATGCACTTTCATGACGTTCAATTTGGCTTGTGTGCAAATATTGCGATGTAGTGTCGATACTTTCGTGGCCAGCATCGGCTTGTACATGGGATAACGGTCTGCGGTTGATATTGATATCGTGCGTAATGCCGGTGTGACGAATATTGTGGGCAGTAAGTTTGCGCATCTGCGCCGCATCTTGTGTAAAGCCATCGATTTCTATACGTTCTGCAGCCAGATTAATTATTTTTTGAATTTCGTCGCGAACATGACGAATGCCTAGATTGGCATTGAGGATACCAACATCTCGGCCGCGTCCAGCAGCTTTATGCCGTACAAACAAAGGATGATTTTCGTTTGGTCCTGGATAATCCGTTAATCCTAAAAACTGACGATATTTGACTAATGCATCGAGCAAGGCTTTTGAAATCGCAACACTGCGTCTTTTACCACCTTTACTCAACGGAATATGAAAACTCCAGATGCCCGTTTGCTGATTACGTTTAAACTGGTTCATCACCGGCGAATAACCCGCACGTGCAGACACATCTGAAATGCGTAAATAACAGCAATAAATCAATGTAATGAGGAATAAACTTCTTTGATGTAACTCAGGAAATTCTTCTGCTAGTCCAGTAACGGTCGCCATAATATATGACCACTGTAATTCAGTGAATGCGAGACTATTTTCATCTTCATGACTTTGACACTGATATTGCCTGTTTGCTGCAAATCGACTGTGATTAAGCCAGATTTGGGCAGGATTCCGCTCACAATATTCTTCACTTGTCAGATACGAATAAAACGAAGACAAAATGGCCATTTTCGTTTTTAACGCATTATCGCTTAACACATAAGGCTGGATTTGCCCGAGTTGTTTTTTGCCGACAAATGGTCGCCATTGCGAGTTTGGAACCCGTTCATCATGCAGTTTATCGTACTTAAACTGTGGCACATTAAAATAACCGATCAGTGCTATCGGCGGTGCTTGGCAATAATCAACGTAACGACTCATGTCTTTGCGCGTAACTTGAATGGGAGACATTGAAACCACATCAAAACACCAATGCAGAAACGTAGTGAGTTCGCTGCGATAAGCTTTATAGTTGTTTTCGTTATGCTTTTGCTCAAATAGCCAATCACTGGCATGCTCGATGACTAAGCCCGCATCAACCACCTTTTTCATGCTAATTTGGGTGATATATTGGTTAACAATACTATTGCCAACTTGTATGAATTCAAATGAGTCAAATAACGGGATTACTGGAGGAAGTTGCATATTACATCTGAATTATAAGAGTTTCTTGTATGATAATACTTAAACGCAAATGCCGATAATGTTATTTATCGGCATCAAGATATGTCAGATTTTTAGTGCAACTTGAAAATGAACATTGCTGACAAGTAATACGCTTTTTGCAACAGATCAAGCATAGCTGCCACACTTGCTGTTTCGATTGGCTATCTAAGCACGTGAAGTCAGATGCGCAGATGTGTCCATCATGTATTAGCTGTGCCAATTTATGCGCTGAAATTGATAAGTTAATTCGATTAGTCATGCCCTTTCCCTCCCTATCATTGTTTGATAGTAACAGAATACACAAATGAGAATCGTTATCAACAATGTAATTTAAGGATTGCCACTCACCTCGCTATTTTATGCAAGATTTTGCACCGCTTTGAAATGTGTCTACTACACTGATTATGTGATCATTATTTTTACTTGAATGAGGTATCGGATGCTGATTGATCTTGCAAAGAAAAACCCTCTTTTTTCCGGTAAAAAGTCTACCGAGACAACAGAGTCTGGTATTCCTTGGAAGGTATTAGTGGTCGATGATGAACCCGATGTTCATACCGTCACTAAGCTTGCCCTCTCCCGCTTTAAACTTGATGGCCGTGCCCTCACCTTTATCAATGCTTATAGTGCCGAACAAGCAAAAGAATTACTCAATCAAGAACATGACATCGCCATTGCCTTTATTGATGTTGTCATGGAAAGTGACCATGCGGGGTTAGAACTAGTAAAGTGGATCCGTGAAGAATTACTGAATAAAACCACTCGATTGATCTTACGTACAGGCCAGCCAGGGCAAGCACCTGAAGAAGACGTTATCGTCAATTACGATATTAATGATTACAAAGCAAAAGCTGAACTCGATTCCCGTAAGCTGATGACCAGCGTCTACTCAGCCCTTCGCTCTTATCGCGATATAATGGAAATCGAGCAAGCAAGGCGCACGCAAATAAATCACCGTAAGGGCTTAGAAAGAGTACTAGAAGCCACCTCAGGATTATTTGAACTACGCACCCTGCATAAATTCGCCGATGGGCTACTGACACAAGTGGCCACTCTACTTAATCTCGATTCAGAAACGCTACTGCTGACTTGTAATGCGATTGATGCGATTAGTGGTCATGTTGAACCTGTCAATATAGAAATCCTTGCAGGTACTGGCCAATTTGCTAATAAATCCCACATTACGCAACTACCTGAACATATTGATCGTCTACTGCGCAGTGCGCTCTCCCAACAGCGGTGCCTTTATGAAGACAATTGCTTTATCGGTTACTTTCCCACCAAAGGCGGTTTAATCAATCTACTTTATATGGATGGTATTGATAGAATTGATGATCTTGATAAGAAACTCATTGATATTTTTGCCATCAACGTGGGCATAGCCTTTGAAAATTTGCTGCTCAATCAGGAGGTGGAAGATACACAATCAGAGCTTATTTTACGTTTAGGTGATGTTGTTGAAAGCCGCTCGAAAGAAGCTGCCAATCATGTGAAACGTATGGCGGAGTATTGTTCTCAATTAGCATTACTCGCTGGTTTAAGTGAATACGAAGCCGATTTACTGCGCCGTGCCTCACCAATGCATGACATAGGTAAAATTGCGATCCCCGATGCTGTCCTACTTAAACCCGGCAAATTAGATGACGAAGAATGGAAAGTTATGCGTCAGCACCCTATGATTGGCCATCAAATTCTTGCAAATTCTGAGCGACCAATACTAAAGGCCGCATCAATTATTGCACTGCAACATCATGAAAAATATGATGGTTCTGGTTATCCTGCAAATCTAAAACAAGACGAAATTCACATTTTCTCGCGGATTGTGGCAATCGCAGATGTGTTTGATGCCCTTTCCCATGCCCGCTGCTATAAAACAGCTTGGCCTTTAGAAGAGGTTTTAGCTGAAATGCGTAAAGGTGCAGCAACACACTTTGATCCTCACTTATTACAGCTCTTTATTGAAAATGTAGACATTTTTGTCAAAGTAAAAGAAAACTGGAAGGATCACTAATCTGTATAGTTGATTGTCTTGATATTTAGAAAGCCTATCAAGCACTTTCAAAGATATATCTAACCATTGTCATCTGCGAGAAAATCAAAAACAGCCGTTTTAGTTTCACCATTAACGCTAAAACTCACAAAGCCACGCCAAACCATGTAGCCACTACTACAAGAACCGTAGACTAACTGACCGATATAAGTCATTTCATCAGTTTGCTTCACATTTACAGGAATAACGCCCATAAACATGTCTCTTCCTTCTAAGCGGATTTGCACATTAGAAATTGGCATGGAAGATAACAACTGTAATGTCAATGGCTTTTCGCTTGGTGCACTCCCTGGTGACAAGCGAAAAGTGAGCTCAACATCCCCAACTTTTTTAACACAATCCCCCTTAGAAAATTGGCAAAGTGAAGGATCAAGACTGCTTTTAAGTGTGACTTGCTTTGCATCTTCCTTACAAGCTGTGAGATTGAAGCTAAATAATGCAATAAATAAATAGGGACTCAGACGAGTTAGCACAAAGATTAACCTTATGATGCAATATGTTAACATTCTATGGCGTAGGTTGATCTAGATCAACTTTCCACACCCCTTCTTTGGTATCTTTTTTGATATGGCTCAAGTATCATTGCGAAACCTCATATTTGAGCAAAAATATGCAGGGTAACGCATTGACATCACTCAGCAACCTTAATAGGGAGGCTGAGTTTTATGTCATTTATAACAGGTAAAGCTTGTCTTTACTAAAAGTAAAAGTAATAAGCAGTGGAAGCATTATGATGAACCATTCCCAGCCAACAGGCGCTGATTACAATTACGCCATTGTCCGCCAATTTGCCTTAACCACAGTTTTGTGGGGTATTGTTGGTATGTCAGTCGGCGTATTAATTGCGGCTCAGTTAATCTGGCCTCAGCTGAACTTTGACACTCCTTGGTTAACGTATAGTCGCTTGCGACCATTACACACCAATGCGGTGATCTTCGCGTTCGGTACATCAGCCCTTTTTGCAACATCCTATTATGTCGTACAACGCACCTGTCAAACCCGACTATTTGCACCTAAGTTAGCCGCATTTACGTTTTGGGGATGGCAAGCCATCATTCTGTCAGCAGCTATCTCTTTACCAATGGGTTTCACCCAAGGAAAAGAATACGCTGAATTAGAATGGCCTATCGATATCGCAATTACTATCGTTTGGGTGTCCTACGCTATCGTGTTCTTCGGTACTATTATCAAACGAACAACTTCGCATATTTATGTGGCGAACTGGTTCTTTGGTGCCTTTATTATTACCGTTGCCGTACTACACATAGTTAACTCTATGGCAGTACCAGTCAGTCTGTTCAAGTCATACTCTCTGTATAGCGGCGCTGTCGATGCTATGGTGCAGTGGTGGTATGGTCACAACGCTGTAGGTTTCTTATTAACCGCAGGCTTCTTGGGGATGATGTATTACTTCGTACCTAAGCAAGCAGGTCGTCCTGTGTACTCTTACCGTCTTTCTATTGTCCACTTCTGGGCACTGATCGCACTGTATATCTGGGCTGGTCCTCACCACTTACATTACACAGCTTTACCTGACTGGACTCAGTCTTTAGGTATGGTGATGTCATTGATCCTATTCGCACCTTCTTGGGGCGGTATGATTAACGGTATCATGACCTTGTCTGGTGCTTGGCATAAACTGCGTACTGACCCTGTGTTACGTTTCTTAGTTGTTTCTCTGTCTTTCTACGGTATGTCTACCTTTGAAGGCCCTATGATGGCAATTAAGACAGTTAACGCGCTATCACACTATACAGACTGGACTATCGGTCACGTTCACTCCGGCGCGCTAGGCTGGGTTGCGATGGTGTCAATCGGTTCTCTGTATCACTTGATCCCTGTATTGTTCGGTCACGGCCGTATGTACAGCATCAAGTTAATTAACGTCCATTTCTGGTTAGCGACTATTGGTACTGTGCTTTACATCGTCTCTATGTGGATTTCAGGTGTAATGCAAGGTCTGATGTGGCGCGCAGTGAATGCTGACGGTACTTTGACTTATAGCTTTGTTGAAAGTCTGGAAGCTTCTTATCCTTTCTACTTCGTACGTTTCCTTGGCGGTTGTTTCTTCCTGACCGGTATGCTGATCATGGCATTTAACGGGATCCGTTCTGTGAAAGCCTCTAAAGATTCATTGCCAGCATTGGCTGAACCAACAGCGGCTTAAAGGAGCAAACTCGATGAAATTTAATCATGAGATAGTTGAAAAAAACATCGGTTTGTTAGCGATTTTTACCGTTATCGCTATCAGCTTCGGTAGTCTCGTTGAAATCACACCGTTGATTTTTCAAAAAGATACAACTGAGCCAGTTGAAGGTTTAAAGCCATACACTGCCCTGCAAATTGAAGGTCGTGACATTTATGTTCGTGAAGGTTGTTATAACTGTCACAGCCAGATGATCCGTCCTTTACGTGCAGAAACTGAACGTTATGGTCACTACTCTGTCGCGGGCGAATCAGTTTGGGATCATCCATTCCAATGGGGTTCTAAGCGTACGGGTCCTGATCTTGCACGTGTTGGCGGTCGTTATAGCGATAAATGGCATGAAGTTCACTTAATCGATCCTCGTGCTGTAGTTCCTCAATCGAATATGCCAGGGTTCCCATGGTTAGCCGAAAACAAGTTAGACGGCAAACTAACGGGTGACAAGATGACTATCCTACGTAACCTGCATAAAGGCGGTTACAAAGGTAATGATCTTTATACCGATGAAGAAATCGCAGGCGCACAGCAAGCTGTTGCAGGTAAGACAGAAATGGACGCCTTGATTGCATATCTTCAGTCTTTGGGTCACGCACTCAAATAAGGAGGCAATATATGGATTACGGCACATTACAAGGCATTTTAACCATCATTGTGATGCTGACCTTCGTCGGTATATTTGCTTGGGCATATAGCTCGCGTCGTCAAAAATCATTTGATGAAGCAGCTAACCTTGTGTTTTCCGATGAGGAAGTCAACAAGGTATCGAAGGACTCAGGAGAGAATAAGTGATGAGTAGCTTCTGGAGTGTTTGGATTACTGTACTCTCGTTAGTCGTGATCGCGGGTTGTTTTCTATTACTGCGTGTGTGTTCTAAGAACACCACTGACGTAAAAGAAGGCGAATCCATGGGTCACAGTTTCGACGGTATTGAAGAACTCAATAACCCACTGCCAAAATGGTGGAGTTATATGTTCTATATCACTATCGTGTTTGGCTTGATCTATTTGGCCTTATATCCTGGTTTAGGCAACTACAAAGGCCTATTAGGCTGGAGCAGTGCGAACCAAAGTATTGGTACTGAACAGGGTATTAAAGCCGATTCTGCTGCCGCGGTTGAGTTAGCCGCAAAAGAAGGTCGCTGGGTGCAATATGATCAGGAAGTGAAGCACGCCGATGACAAATATGGCCCAATCTTCGCGGCTTACTTGGCAACACCACTAGAAGAATTAGTGAAAAACCAGGAAGCGTTGAAAGTGGGTGGCCGTTTGTTCCTGCAAAACTGTGCTCAGTGCCATGGTTCTGATGCACGTGGTAGCAAAGGCTTCCCTAATCTTACCGATGGTGACTGGTTATATGGTGGTGAATTAGCCACGATTAAGACCACTATCATGGCAGGTCGACATGGCATGATGCCACCCAAAGGTGGTTTGCCAATCGAAGATAGCGAGATTGCTGGTTTAGCTGAATACGTTGTTAAATTGTCTGGTCGTGAGCATGACGAGAAACTCGCTGCCCAAGGTCAAGGCTCATTCATGAAAGGTTGTTTTGCGTGTCATGGTATGGACGCTAAAGGCAACAAGTTTATGGGTGCTCCTAACTTAACTGACGATGTTTGGTTATATGGCGGTAGCCGTGGCATGATCGAAGAGACCATTAAACATGGTCGCGCAGGTGTGATGCCAGCGTGGAAAGACGTTCTCGGTGAAGAGAAAGTTCACGTCATTACAGCTTATGTTTATAGCTTGTCAAACAAGTAATTAGGTATAAGTAACACTAAGGCCTCGAAGACTTCGAGGCCTTTTTTTTAAAGTGCTAAAACCGTCTTTTAACGGTAAAATGGCGCAAATTTTTTGAATGGGTATCTGACATGAGCGAACAACAAGCCTGGTATAAGCAGTTCTGGCCTTGGTTTTTAATTATTCTTCCTTTATGTGCCGTCGTCGCAAGTTTTACCACGCTAAAAATTGCCCTTACGAACTCGGACTCCTTAGTCGCCGAGGATTACTACAAAGATGGCAAAGCCATTAATATGGACTTAAGTAAAGTGAAGTATGCCAAACAAATAGGCATGAATTTTTCACTCGATCAAGCCAATAATGAGATTTTACTGACGCAGCAAGGGGGACCTGCATATCAAGCCGCCTTGAAAGTCGAGTTCTATCATCCAACCATTGCCGACAGAGATATGAAACTCACTGCGACGGCCGATGCCAGTAATGTGTATCGCATTACCATTCCTACTACCCTAACCGGTCCTTGGGAAGTTCGCCTCGAAAGTTACGACGGTAAATGGCGAATTCACCAACGTGTTGAATTAAAAGATCACGTCCAACTTTGGCTGAATTGATTGTGGTTAAATAAGTAGCGCTATGACGTATCCAAGTTGTTTTCACTGCCAAGAGCCCGTTCTGACGGGCCAGCAGTTTGTGACTCGCATTAATGACCGTGATGAACTGATGTGTTGCCCTGGCTGCCAGGCGGTTTCTCAAGCGATTGTCGATGCGGGATTACTCAGTTATTACAAGTTCCGCACTGAGCCTGGCAGTAAACAGAATGCCCTGGTCCCCGAAGCATTAACGCAATTTAGCGCCTATGACTTGCCCGAAGTGCAGCAAGACTTTGTGCATTCTGAGGACAATGTCGAATCAGTGTCACTCTCCATCGATGGTATCACCTGTGCCGCCTGTGCTTGGTTAATTGAACACAAAGTCAAACAACTTGCGGGCGTGAGCCAAGTGCTAGTCAACTCAACCACCCAACGCGCCATGATCAGTTGGGATAAACGCAAGGTAAAACTTAGCGATATTCTCGGACAAATTAGTCGTATCGGCTATCAAGCCGCCCCCTACCAAGTTGACGAACAAGAGCTCAACAATAAACTCAATAGTCGCAAATTTTTACTGCGTTTAGGCTTAGCAGGCTTTGCGACTATGCAAGTTATGATGTTCGCCCTCGCCCTTTATACTGGCTACTTCACCGATTTAGACGTGCAGTATCGGGACTATTTCCGCTGGGTTAGCATGATTTTTGCCACGCCTGTGGTGCTTTATTCGGCGCAACCCTTCTATTTTAGCGCCATTCGTACCCTGCTCAGCGGCAAACTCAATATGGATGTGTCAGTTTCGATTGCCATTGGAGGTGCCTATACCGCAAGCTGTTTTGCCACAGTGAATGGCACAGGCGAAGTGTATTTTGAATCCGTATCCATGTTTACTTTCTTTTTGTTACTTGGGCGTTACTTCGAGCAAAAGGCAAGACAAAAGGCCTCGGTCAGCTCCAGTAATTTACATAAATTGGTGCCGCTCACTGCACACTTAGTCACCGAAAATGGTCAAGAAGAAATTCCGGCCAAAAAGTTACGCCTCAATGATGTGATCCTTGTGAAACCAGGGGAAATGGTTGCGGCCGATGGTGTGGTGATTGAAGGCCACACAAATATCAATGAAGCTATGCTCACAGGTGAGCAAATGCCCATTGAAAAACAGCAAGATCAGCAAGTGTACGCTGGTACTATCAACGTCGACCAACCGATAAAAGTTAAAGTTACCGCATTGGGGCAAGACCAACTCGTGGCTGAAATTATTCGACTGCAGGAACTGGCATCCAATACAAAACCTGCGATAGCCCTATTAGCCGATAAATTATCCCGCTATTTCTCGGGTACGATTCTAACAATCGCGACGATCACCTATTTGGTTTGGCAACAGATTTCCCCAGAGGATGCCTTTTGGGTAACGCTATCGGTTCTGGTCGCGACTTGTCCTTGTGCCTTAGCGCTAGCGACACCGACCGCCGTCACCTGTGCAACCGCCATTTTTACCCGTCTTGGGATCATTACCCGCAAAGCCGGCGTATTTGAAAAACTGCCGCAGATTAAGCATGTGGTCTTTGATAAAACTGGCACCCTTACCTGTGGTACGCTCTCTATCGGGCAAACGCAGTGCATGGCCGATTTAACAAAGACGCAGGCCTTAGCTATTGCCGCAGCGCTGGAAACGGGCTCTCGTCATCCGATTGCGGCTGCATTTGCCCTATTTGCCGATAATACCTTGGTCGCAGAACAAGTTCACCATGAAGTCGGCTTTGGTGTTCGAGGCCGTATCGAGGGGACTGAATATTTAATTGGTAATGCTGTATTTACTGGTGCACGTGTCGATACTCAGGACCCAACCCAAAAGATTTGGTTAGCACGCTCAGCCAATGAGCAGCTTGAAGTGCTTGCAAGTTTTGAGATCCAAGACAATATTCGTCAAGACAGTAAGGCCACGATTGAGATATTAAAGCAACAAGGTTGTCGCATTAGTATCGCCAGCGGCGATAGCTCCGGACATGTGCATCAACTGGCCAAAGAGCTGGGAATTGAAGATGTGCACAGCGGATTAACGCCCGCGGGTAAACTTGCCCTAGTAACGAAATTACAACAGCATACTCGTGTGGCGATGTTTGGCGATGGCATCAATGATGCGCCTGTACTTGCGGGGGCTGATTTGTCGGTCGCCATGGGCAGTGGCAGTGCGATTGCCAAAAACAGTGCCGATTTGATTTTACTGGGCGATCATCTATCCCGTTTCACCCAAGCTGTCGCGGTCGCTAAACTGACCACGCAAATTATTAAACAAAATTTAGCGTGGGCGCTGGGTTACAACGCCCTTATCTTGCCTTTAGCTGTCACTGGTCATGTGGCACCTTATATTGCCGCTATTGGCATGTCGGCGAGCTCCTTGATTGTGGTCGGTAATAGCCTGAGATTATTACGGGTTAAAGTGTGATCATAATAAAACGTTTAACCAGATAGTAAGAGGTCATTATGGAAATTATTTATGTGCTTATCCCCATTGCCATTATCTTCGTTGCCATCGCGGTAATGGTATTTTTTTGGGCAGTGAAATCTGAGCAATTTGATGATCTTGACCGTCAAAGTGTTTCTATATTGTTTGATGAAAATACTGACAAACCAGGCCATCTAGCCACCCCCGCCATTCAGTCAACAGCAGAACATGATGACATCGCAGCGCAGCAAGCAATAAAAAATCAGCAAAAAGGCATGCCTTTGTGATTGAGTACAATGTCACCGGTGCCTTTCTCGTCGGCTTGATGGGAGCGGCACATTGTTTTGGTATGTGTGGCGGTTTAGTGGGCGCTTTTTCCGCCCAAATCCCTCATCCTAAAATAGGTAACCAGCTGGCCCATCAGCTTAAATATTTACTGAGTTACAATTTAGGCCGTATTTTAAGTTACACCTTAGCGGGCGGCTTAGTGGGCGCATCGTCGGCAGGTCTTGGTCACTTATTTGAGCTGGATATTTATCTGATTGTCCTGCGCATGGTTGCTGGACTGATGATGATCGCAACAGGACTTTACATCGCTAAAATTTGGGTTGGAATAGTGCAAATTGAGCGTGTAGGTCAATGGCTATGGCAATATTTAAAACCGCTAGCGCAGCGCCTTGTACCTATTAAGAATCCGAGCCAAGCAGTCATGGCGGGATTCATTTGGGGCTGGCTCCCCTGCGGCCTCGTCTATAGCACCTTAACTTGGTCGGTTGCATCTGGCTCTGCCAGCCAAGGCGCCTTGATTATGTTAGCCTTTGGCTTGGGTACTTTACCCGCCCTATTAAGCGCTGGCGTGGCGGCAAAACGCCTTGCTGCATGGGTACAAAAGAAAACCGTTAGACTATTGAGCGGCTTACTGTTAATCGCCTTTGGTGGTCAAACTTTATATATCGCACTCGCGCAGCTAAACTAGCCCAAGTGAGTGAATTGGTTTAACATGGTTACAGTGGATAAACTTGAGAATCAACATGACAATTGAACAAAATAAGAATCGTCGTCCTGCCGCTAGCGGATGCACAATCCATTGTCACGATTGCAGTATGGGTACCCTTTGTATTCCTTTTACCCTCAATGCAAGTGAGCTAGATCAGCTCGATGATATTATTGAGCGTAAAAAGCCAATCCAGAAAGGCGAGCAAATTTTTAAGTCAGGTGATGCATTGAAATCCCTGTTTGCGATCCGCTCTGGCACCATCAAAAGTTACACTATTACCGAGCAAGGTGATGAGCAGATAACGGGCTTCCATCTTGCGGGTGATGTGATTGGTTTTGATGGTATTCACGCTCAGTTGCACCAGAGTTTTGCACAGGCCCTCGAAACCTCTATGGTCTGTGAAATCCCCTTTAATATCCTCGATGAACTTTCGGGCACTATGCCTAAGTTACGTCAGCAGATCATGCGTCTAATGAGTAATGAGATCATGAGCGATCAAGAAATGATCCTGCTACTCAGTAAGAAAAATGCCGAAGAACGTCTGGCTGCATTTATCAGCAATTTAGCAAATCGTTTCGGCAGTCGTGGTTTCTCACCTAAAGAATTCCGTTTAACCATGACCCGCGGTGACATTGGCAATTATCTCGGTTTAACCGTTGAGACCATCAGCCGCTTACTTGGACGCTTCCAAAAGTCAGGCTTGATTGAGGTTAAGGGTAAGTACATCACTATCCTCGACTCGCAAGAGCTAAATCTGTTAGCGGGTAATTCTCGCATCGCGAGATAGTCAATCGCAAGAGCATTAACCGTGAGAGGTCAAGCCTAAATAATTGTCGCCAATAGCATAACAGTTTAATGGTAAAAGCTGTGCTTGCTAGACATGTCATGCAGATTAAGGCATGATTTTTAAGCGAGTTTTAATCAATTTCTAATGAGTTTGATCTAGAACAATACAGCTCACTGCCAAAGGCTCATGATGATATTGAGCCTATGACTAAAGGAACCAAACATGAAGGATTATCAAAAAATACTGGTTGTAGTTGACCCTACCACTGAGAATCAAGTTGCCCTTGCACGAGCGGTCGCCTTGGCCAGTAAATGCAACGCTCAAGTCACTGTGTTTCTTTCTATCTTCGACTTCTCTTACGAAATGACTTCGATTCTGTCGAATCAAGAACGCGAAGCCATGCGTCAAGGTGTCATAGATCAACGGCTCGCCTGGATCCAAGACTTACTCGCCGCTTATACTCATCTGCAACTCAATATCGATACTCAAGTCATTTGGCATAATCGCCCCTTTGAAAGCATTATTAATCATGCTATTTCAGGGCAATATGATTTGATTGTTAAAGGCACCCATGCCCACGACAAACTCAAGGCGGTGATCTTCACTCCAACTGATTGGCATTTAATGCGTAAAGCCCCTGTGCCAGTGTTGATGGTGAAAGCCCATGACTGGCCAGCCGCGGGCAAAATCCTCTGTGCTGTGAATGTGGCAACCGAAGATACCGATCATCAAATGCTTAACGGTAAAATTATTGAACATGCAAAAGATTTGGCTAAAAAGTTCTCTGCTGAAGTACATTTAGTTAATGGTTATCCCGGCACGCCAGTTAACTTAGCCATTGAGCTTCCTGACTTTGATGCCCAGTCATACAACGAAACCATTCGCATGCAGCATGAGCAGCGCGTGAGTTATCTTGCGAGCGCTTATGATATTAATCCAAGTCATTGCCATGTAAAAGAAGGTTTACCAGAGGATGTGATCCCTGAACTGGCTGAAAAACTTGATGCTGAATTGGTGATCCTAGGGACTGTCGGTCGTACCGGATTTTCAGCAGCACTGATAGGCAATACCGCTGAACATGTTATCGATAGCATCAACTGCGATTTATTGGCTATAAAGCCCGACGGTTATAAATCACCGTTAGAAGAAGCCTAAGCAATACGCGGCTCTTTACCCCGCCAAAGATAGCTGGAATAATACGCGCCCTGAAACTGTGTTACTGGGCGCTTTTTTATGCTTGAAGCTATATCTGAAGTTACGGTAAATCCTATGCCGGAAGAATTATCAAAAAAACAAACTACCCGTCTGAATAAATTACAGAAGCGGCTTCGTCGTGAAGTGGGCAGCGCGATTGCCGATTACAATATGATTGAAGATGGCGATAAGATCATGTGCTGCCTCAGTGGCGGTAAAGACAGCTACGCCATGCTCGATATTTTGATGAATCTGCAGCAACGTGCGCCCATTCAGTTTGAAATCATTGCGGTTAATTTAGATCAGAAGCAACCGGGCTTCCCTGAGCATGTATTGCCCGCCTATCTCGATAAGCTCAATGTGCCTTATCACATCCTCGAGAAAGATACTTACTCGATAGTGAAAGACAAAATCCCTGAGGGTAAAACCACCTGCTCCTTGTGCTCTCGCCTGCGCCGCGGCACGCTTTATGGCTTTGCTCAGCGTATCGGCGCCACTAAAATCGCCCTAGGCCATCACAGGGATGACATTATCGAGACCTTGTTCTTAAATATGTTCTTTGGCGGTAAGATGAAAGCAATGCCGCCAAAGCTGCTGTCGGATGATGGCGCTAATATCGTCATACGTCCCCTAGCCTATTGTCGCGAGAAAGATCTCGAAGAATATGCCAGCTTAAAAGAATTTCCAATCATTCCATGCAACTTGTGTGGCTCACAGGAAAACTTAAAGCGCGCCGCAGTCAAAGACATGCTAAATCAATGGGATAAAAAATCCCCCGGACGCATTGAAACGATTTTCACCGCCATGCAAAACACCGCACCATCACAGGGTGTTGACCGTGAGCAGTTCGACTTTGTGTCTCTAACACGTGACCCAGATGCGCCTATGCGTGGTGATGTTGCTGAAGCCAATCTACCTGCATTCGATTTTCTTGATATCGCTAATAGCGGTCGTATCGATTTGGATGCAGCAAAACGCATTGATATTGTTAACACTTACGAAGTCTAACTTAGACTGAATTTAGCGCCTAGTCAGTAAGAGAAGTTAACGAACCGAAAGTAAGCAAGATAAATTAGCACAACAAAATGCCCACTTAATGTGGGCATTTTTATGGCTACAGAATAAGTTTATCTTTGAGCCAGCGCTTCTGAATCGCTTATCTCAAGACACCTATTCAAGATACAAAGATGATTACTTCACCCAAGGACTTAACACTAATGGCTGGGCACTGAAGCTTAGCGTGGTGATGCTTTCAAGCTCATTAGCGGCTAATTTATAACTGCCTTTTATCGATTCTTCACGGCCATTAAGGCGTACATAGACTTCTTGTTCAGGTGAGAATTCAAAGTTTAAGCCAGTTATGGATTCCCTAAAATAACGCATCGGGAAGCCTTGCATAGCACCGAGCAGCGTGTCCATCTCAGTCATGATTTGTTGTAAGCGCGTTTTATCGTACTCGGCTAATGTCTGTTTTGCTCTAACTTGCATTGCAATACCACATCCCTCAGCGCTGCCAGCGAAATTCAGATTAACCAAAGCTCGCTGATCTTTTAAATCATCATCTAAGGGAATGAATAACCGCTGAGCATCAGTATACGTCAGTGGCGTTGAGGTTTTTTCACTGGAAATAGAACCACTTTGGATCAAACAATTCTTTTGCATTGGAACACTAAAAGCCACTTCCACGAGTTGATAACCGCCTTTATTGACTTGTTTTAACCTATCATAAAAGCCTTTATATTCAAGGGATACAGTTTCTGCAGCGGCGCTAGTTGCCAAAAAAAACAGGCTACTAAACAACAGTTTTTTATACATCGACATTCACCAAATATTTTTCATTATGACGTAACATATCAAGCAGCTCATCAATATAAGCTTCTTGTCTTTCAGAATAATTCACTAAACCGTAAATCAATTGATCCGCTGTTGGCTCTAGCTCCTGTGAACGTAAATCAGCTCGAATAGAGCGAAATAACGCATAGGCAGTATTAGAATTTAAATTACGCATATAGGATGAAACCGATTCATCGACCGATGAAAACACTTTCACCTCATGACTTTTACCCGAACCACGTGAGGACGGCACTATGCCGCAGCCAGAAGTAAAACACCATTCACCAAAAAAGTTAAAACCTTCTCTGGCAAAACGTGAACTCCCCCAACCCGATTCATTCGCGGCTTGAATTAACACCATAGATTCCGGCACGATATCGACACGTTTAAGTAAGCTTGCTAATGACTTAGCATCTACGTTACGCGCCGCATATTGGTATTTATCAAATAACGCATTGATCTGCGCTAATTCAGTATCAGATAAACTCTTACCATTATCGACTAAGGCAAGCATCTCATTGATAAAGCCACGCTCCATCAAGATAATGGCATTCTGTTGCTGAACAATCGGCCGCAGGAAATCAAAAAAAGCTTTCTTCTTTTCGGTAATGTCGCTGATCGCTGAAAAGTCAGGGACTTGCGTAACAGGATCGACATCGCTAACGAATTGGGGCGCAATAGCGGATGAGTCATTCGAGTGAGGAATGATCCAAACTCGTAATGCAAAAATCGCCACTATGACCATGGCTAATGCCAATGTAAACGAACCGATTCTACCCGTTTTCAATCATTCACCTTAGGTGTAACGCCCTTATTGGGCAAATAAAGGCCGGATTATAAGCTATTTGTCAGATTTCACGAAATTTGCCCATCATCATGATCACGAACTCAGGTACAATATTACGCCTGAGGCACCATTATCGAGTCGAGCTTGCTATTACGCCGTCGTTTATAGATGCAAGCATTTGACTGAGTATTTATACTAAGGTTCCTTAGCGTTATCACCATTGCACAACGGCTCATGAGTCATCCCGCTTATAGCGACAATGGATGGCTATGACATTAAATTTTCGGGTATTCAGGAAGGAAAAACCCAGATGCAGCATTTGATGTTAAATCAATTTGAACGTGTCGTCGCCATCGGCGGAGGCCATGGTTTAGGCCGAGTATTATCCTCGCTCGATTTTTTAGGCAACCGCCTTACAGGGATTGTCGCCACCACTGATAATGGCGGTTCTACTGGTCGACTGAGAGCCGAACAAGACTGTATTGCTTGGGGTGATTTACGTAACTGCTTATCCCATTTAGCTAATCGTCCTTCCGTTGGCTCGCAATTGTTTGAATATCGTTTCCAAGGTGCCACTGAACTCAGTGGCCATAATTTAGGTAATTTAATTTTACTGGCTCTTGATCAACTCTGCGTTCGTCCATTAGAAGCGGTTAATCTCATCCGTAACTTACTTAAGATAGAAACCCAACTTATTCCCATGTCAGAGCAGCCCACTCACTTAGTGGCCCTGCAAGCCTGTGGCAGTAAAGTCTTTGGGGAAATTAATGTCGACAGTATGAATGAAGCGCCTATCGCACTCTGCCTTGAGCCACAGGTCGATGCCACCTTTGAAGCCTGTGAAGCTGTTCGTCAGGCGGACTTGGTCATCTTAGGCCCTGGGAGTTTCTTAACCAGTATCATGCCGCCGCTGCTGTTACCTAAGTTTGCGAAAAGCCTAGCTGCTACTAAAGCGCAGGTGATCTTTATCGATAACCTGGCCGAAGAAGCCTCACCCGCGGGTCGATTTAGCATTGAGCAACGTATCGCTTGGTGTCATCAAGTGATTGGCAAGCCTATCATTCACAAAGTGCTACGTCATGGCGAACAAACGCGTTTAGGGCCACTGATCAACTATTTTCCGTTGAAGAATCGCCATAATCCCAATCTACATGATAAAGCTAATTTATTAGATGCATTAAGCGCCCTGCTGCGGATCAATGATCTCACTCAACAACCGCTTGCCTGCTAGCTCTTACCTGTTAATAATTCAATCGAAATAATAAAGGACAGCAAGTGCTGTCCTTTATATTGTAAAGCTAAAAGGAATGTCCCTTTAGTCTGTCTATAAGGCTGCTATAACCATTACAACACTTGTGCTATGGCTTTACAGATAACAGGCATATTCGTCTTAGTCATGCCTGCAACGCTAATGCGTCCAGAGCCGACGATATAGACACCAAACTCGTCTTTCAAACGTGCCACTTGGGCTTTGCTTAAACCTGAGAAACTGAACATGCCATTTTGGCGAGAAATAAAACTGAAGTCCTGAGTCACGCCCTCAGCCTTTAAGCTATCAACAAACAGAGTACGCATTTCGGCGATACGTTCACGCATCTCTTTGACTTCCTGCACCCACATGGCTTTCAGAGCTGCATCATTTAATATCGTGCTGACGATCAGTGCGCCATGGGCTGGCGGATTAGAATAGTTGGCGCGTATGGTACGTTTCACTTGGCTAAAAGCACGTACGGCAGCATCAGCATCTTCAGCCACCACAGTCACGGCGCCAATACGCTCGTTGTATAAACCAAAGTTTTTAGAGAAAGAGTTAGCGACCAGCAACTCAGACACTTTAGACGCGACTAAACGCAGACCTGCCGCATCTTCTTCAATGCCAGCACCAAAACCCTGATAAGCAAAGTCAAACAGTGGTACGAGTTTCTTATCAGCACACAATTGAGCAACAAGTTCCCATTGCGCCAACGTTAAATCGATACCCGTTGGGTTATGGCAGCAACCGTGTAGCAGCACGACATCACCCGCATTGGCGTGAGACAAGTCAGTCATCATGGTATCGAAATCGATGTCATGGGCTTCTGCTTTGTAATAACCGTACTCTTTAACCGTTAAACCCGCCGTTTCAAAAATATTTTGATGGTTGGCCCACGTTGGATTGCTCACCCAAATAGTGTGCGAATCGGTATTACGCAGTAAAAACTCAGCAGCAATACGCAGTGCTCCTGTACCACCAGGAGCTTGCGCTGTGGCAGCACGGCCAGAAGAAATTAATGCACTGCCTTCGCCGAACAACAAGGTTTGTACTACACTGTTATAAGCTTGAACGCCTTCAATGCCTAAGTAGTTTTTGGTCTTCTCTTGCTCAAGTAAAATGGCCTCGGCTTTTTTCACTGAAGCCAGAACGGGAGTCTGTCCTGCCTCATCCTTATAAATGCCAACACCAAGATTAACTTTATCCTGACGCGGATCAGCTTTAAAGGTATCGGTTAAACCAAGAATTGGATCAGCGGGTGCGAGTAATACTTGAGAGAAAATCATGACTACGTATCCTAATATGCGCGTGTAGGGGAAATTTCGGCTTATTTATACCACTGTCTTTAAGGGGGTAATAGCGACTTAAGTCCCTTCTTAGGGAAATTATTACACTATTGTCGATTCAACAATAAAAAGTACATTTTATTACGCAATTACTAGCCAAATAGTGACTTTATTTAAATAAAGCGATTTACAACATCTAGATCACAAAATCACTCAGTTTTGTATTGTAGAGAAGAAACAGGTCAGAAGTCGCAATACTGAATGAGTAAAATAGTGGGCTTGGGCCTAACCAATCTATAGCTGTAGTGATACTAGATTAAGAATCATAAAATGTGGATGTAGAAGTTACAAAGCAAAAAAGCCCTGACATCAGTCAGGGCTTTTCTGTTTTTTGGTACCCGAGGCCAGACTTGAACTGGCACGCTGTTACCAGCGAGGGATTTTAAATCCCTTGTGTCTACCGATTCCACCACTCGGGCAAACTCTTTATATTAACAACTGGAATCGTGTCATTAATACTTTAATCTATGGAGGCGCGACCCGGAGTCGAACCGAGATCGACGGATTTGCAATCCGCAGCATAGCCATTCTGCCATCGCGCCCAAACTGCCAAATTTATTAAAATTTGGAGCGACATATCGGGTTCGAACCGATGACCTATACCTTGGCAAGGTATCGCTCTACCAACTGAGCTAATGTCGCCTATCATTGCGCTTAATCATTTGAACTCATGCTCGGCATGCTTTCCCTTGACTGCGGATTGGCATTCTACCGATTTAGACCTCAGAGTCAATCAACAATTTTTAAAAAATGATCTAAGCCGCATCGTTTGCCCAATAAACCGCCACACCTCAGTAAAGTTGATGTTTCATTCATCAATTTAGGCTTTTTTCCGATACTGATGCCGATGCTACCGCTAATTAAATGCGGCAGATAAACAGGGGATCATGGTGAGCTATGGAGTCGAGTCCAATAAAATTGTAGAAGTATAGAAAAACAAAAGCGCCCTATTGGGCGCTTTATTCAAAGGTTAGGCAAAGTCATTAATCACTCGAGCAAAACCTACGTGGGCAATTTACGCAGGTAGAGATAGCGTCGTTAAACCTAACATAGTTTGCATTACGCCAACCACTTGGCAACTGTAACCAAATTCGTTGTCATACCATACATAAAGAATGGCACGCTTGCCTTCTGCAATAGTCGCTTGTGAATCAACCACACCCGCGTAGCGAGAACCCACTAAATCGCTCGATACAATCTCAGTAGAGTCTGTGTAATCAATTTGATTTTGCAGTGGTGATTGTAACGCCGTATCTTTCAGATACTCGTTAAGCTCATCTTTACTGGTTTCAGCATTCAGGTTCATGCTGATGATCGCCATAGAGACGTTAGGCGTCGGCACACGAATCGCGTTACCAGTTAACTTACCAGCTAATGCAGGCAAAGCTTTAGCAACCGCTTTTGCTGCACCCGTTTCAGTGATCACCATGTTTAATGGTGCACTACGGCCACGACGGTCAGCGGTATGATAGTTATCAATCAGGTTTTGATCGTTGGTATAAGAATGAATCGTTTCAACGTGACCATTCTCGATACCATATTTATCATTCACAGCTTTCAGTACTGGCGTAATAGCATTGGTGGTACAACTCGCCGCTGAAACGATAATGTCTTCAGGGGTAATATCGCCTTCGTTCACACCGTAAACGATATTCTTAATCGCGCCTTTTGCAGGAGCCGTCAGTAATACTTTGCTGGCACCTGGGCTCTTAAGGTGTAAACCAAGACCCGCTTCATCTTTCCAAATACCCGTGTTATCAACAATCAATGCATCATTGATGTCGTATTTAGTGTAATCCACTTCATCAGGCGAGTTAGCGTAAATCACTTGGATATAAGTGCCATTGGCTATGATGGCGTTGTTCTCTTCGTCAACTTCAACAGAGCCATTGAAAGGACCATGGACTGAGTCACGACGCAGTAAACTCGCGCGTTTTTCTAAATCGCCTTTCTTACCGCCACGTAAAACGATAGCGCGTAACCTTAACTTATTGCTGCGACCTGTGCGTTCAATCAGCAAGCGTGCCAATAAGCGACCGATACGGCCAAAACCATAAAGCACGACGTCACGCGACGCGACATCATCGGCATGGTCGATAGCATCGGCCAATTCTTTTGCCATATAGCTTTCAATTTCGCTGACATCAGTATGGTCGCGCCAGTAATTAACTGCGAGTTTACCAATATCCACTTTACATTGTTTAACTGCGAGTTTGCTCAAAGCTTGAACGAAGGGGAAACTCTCGCGTAAACGTAATTTTTCACCGACATGACGACGAACTAAACGGTGCGCTTTAATGATTTCAATCGTAGAAGCATTGAGTAACGGCTTGCCATAGACCACGACTTCAACGCCTTGGTTACGGTACAACTTGCCTAACAAAGGCTGCATCGCCTCTGCCATTTCAAAACGTTCTTGCCAACTTTGTAGGTGTTTATCAGCGCTCATTTACAGATCCTTTATCTCACTTTTCAATAAAATGTACTGAAAGGTTTGAGTAACATGACGAAAAGACCAATAATCTAATGCGGGTTTTAGGGAAAACCCTGTTTTGGTCGGCGCCATTGTAATGAAAGTCGCGCTTTGTTGCCAGTAAGATATTTTCTGTAAATCTGTAATTTTATTAGAAAAATTTTCGTTTGGAGAGTGTTTTGAGACAAAATCTAGTAATAATTACATCATTTACCTTAGGGATGAGCTTTTTCGGTCTTTTCGGTTGTGATAATGACCGAAATATCTCAGCAATTTGTAAAAATAATCCTGAAATTTGTGCCGATTTGCATAAGGACAGCTGGTGTTTGACTGAAAAGACCAAACTTATCCAAAACCGCTACATGTTAAAAGACAACGAAAACCTCACAGGTAAGCAGCTCTATTCACAATTAACCTACCTTGAGGATTACAGCCGTTGCATTGAACTCGCCTCTGGCGTTCAGCATATCATCCACACCAATCGCACAGCTGATAGAGCCAGAGCCTTTAGACTAAGCACTCAAAATTTAAGTTTACTACAAGATCAAACCCGTGAACGGCAAGACCCTTTTATGTCCTATTACCAATGGACTCGCTTTGGCGATACCGCAGCGTTAAATAGATTATTAGAACAGGAAAACGCCGGCGAAGTGACTGATCCCTTTCTACTTGCCCAAGTCGCAACCTATTACAGCAATCGAAATGCCATCAAAGCGCAACAACTCTATCTTAAAGTCTTTGCGGAGATCCAATACGATGATTTCGACGTTAACTGGTTACTTGGGCTCGCATCTGCCTATCGCCAGCAACAGGTTTTAGATAAATCCTATATGCTGACGAAAGCAAATTTACTACTTACGCAGCAGAAGTATTCTGAAGAAAAAATGCTAGCCTTGCTCGGTGGCAATAAAACGCTGGCGACTGAACTCGATTTAAAAGCCCAAGCCCTAATTGATGTGTTAAAAAAGGGCACTTATTCTATGAGTCCAGTAAGACAATGGCTTGATCCTCAAGCGGTTGCCCAAGCGCCAACTGAAACCGAAGCTGTGCCGCCTGCGCCTGTCGAAAAAGTAAACTAAGCAACTGATGGCAAAATGTTTGCCATCTTGTAATTTTTTACCCAATTAACGCGTGAAAAATGGCGATTTCGCGACCGATGTAAAAAAAATACCTAATTTGTTAATCAAGACAGCGGTAAAATGCCGATTTAACTTGACGATAGCTGTCAGTTTGGTAATTTTACTACCAGTTGAATTTTATAATCACCAGAGGGATATGAGATGACTATCCGTGTAGCAATAAATGGCTATGGCCGTATCGGTAGAAACGTATTACGCGCCTTGTACGAAAGCGAAAAAGCTTATCCAATCAAGATTGTCGCTATTAATGATTTAGGCGACGCTTCAATCAACGCTCACCTGACAAAATACGATTCTGTTCACGGTCGTTTTAATGCGAAAGTTGACCATGATGCAGAAGCCATTTATGTGAATGGCGATAAGATCCTCACTTTCCAAGAACGTGATCCTGCAAAACTGCCATGGGCTGAGTTGCAAGTTGACGTGGTTTTCGAATGTACCGGTATCTTCACTTCTAAAGAAACCGTTCAACCCCATTTAACCGCTGGCGCGAAGAAAGTGATTATTTCTGCTCCAGGCAAAAACGTCGATGCCACAGTTGTTTACGGTGTGAACAACAACGTGCTGACCTCAGACATGACAGTGATTTCAAATGCTTCTTGTACAACAAACTGTTTAGCCCCTTTTGCTAAGCCGTTAAATGACGAGATTGGTATCGAATCAGGCCTGATGACCACCATTCACGCTTATACCAACGATCAACGTTTATCTGACGTGTACCACACAGATTTACGTCGTGCCCGTGCTGCGGCACTGTCAATGATCCCAACTAAAACGGGCGCAGCAGCTGCTGTAGGTTTGGTTGTACCTGAATTACAAGGTAAATTCGACGGTTTAGCGGTTCGTGTACCTACAGTTAACGTATCACTCGTGGATTTATCTTTCATCGCTGCCCGTGACACGACAGTTGAAGAAGTGAATGCCATTATCGAACGCGCTGCCAGCGTTGCGCCATTGAGCGAAGTGTTAGCGGTAAACAAAGAGCCATTGGTGTCTATCGACTTTAACCACAATGCGTTTTCTTCAAACTTTGACGCAACTCAAACCCGTGTAAACGGTCGTTTAGTGAAAGTGATGTCTTGGTATGATAACGAGTGGGGATTCAGTAACCGTATGTTAGATAACGCGGTTGCACTGATGAACGCAAAGTAATCTAGTCACTAGATTCCGCGTTACTCAATTAAGCCTCGCATTTGCGGGGCTTTTTATTGCCTTAGTTTTAATAAAAACAACAGACATAAAAAATCCCCACACTATGGCCTGTCTCTTGATCACATCTTTTGCTCAAGAGACAAGGCTAGCTGGTAACCTTCAAGGATGGTTTGCAGTTTAAACCATCCTTGCCATAACCTTTCCCAGCCCACAATTCCGCTTCGTTTGCTGTCAT
>NZ_JAGTUL010000044.1:0-30846 GCF_018224605.1 Shewanella sp. M16
ATATTCATATTTAAATTCCTTAATTTGTAGCCAATGGGCCTATACATTTACATCACCCATTCTACATAAATTAAATGTCTAAACTAGCGCGGAATGGTTGAGAGGAAATTCTATAATTAGATTTGCTTGTGCTCTTTTAGCTATTGAATTTTTGCATTGCAAAATCTCGGGCTGCCCCCGAACCCGCCAACTAAAAAAATTATCAGTTATTTTGTATGATAGTCAGAAATTGTCAGTCGATCCAAAGGTATGCTAACTCTGGCCTCTGATGACTCTAACTGGCCTGACTCACAAATCACAAACCAATGGTTATGATCCCTGTTAAACGCTTTTCTGTCTCCGGCTAAGAAATGTGAAAGGAGATTGCCCGTATATTGATTAAGATGTACTCCAGGTGGAATATGACTACGTCTGTATGAAAGAGTTTTAGCATATGCACCAGGATCATCGAGCGCTAGTTGTGGCATCACTTTTTGCTCTAACTTGACTATATTTGCAAATTGCTTGGCCAGTTCAGTGAGATATTGTATTTCGTGCATAAAGCTTGTTGAATTATTACGACTAATACCCCTGACTGGATTGTTTAAATATTCATCAATACAGTATCTATCCTGTGTGGAAATACTTTTAATCAAATGTTCTGCCTGAAGCTGTAAATAAATGAAACGTTTAGTGTTTTTTACCAAGTCCTCCTTACTCATGCTCTCTACTATATCTAAAGATAACTCTATTTGGTCATCGATATTTAACTCAAAATCATGTTCATAATTTGATAAATTGCTACTATCATTCCCCATTATTGCACTCATGTCTTAACGTGGCTCCATTAGAGCAATCTGATTGTTTACAATTTCATCTAAACCAACTTCTGCCTCTGAATTGCAGTTTGTACACACGCACCATGCAATCAAGTTATGCCCCAAAAGTTGGGTGCTTTTTACTCTACTTTCAGAGTATAGGCCGCAAGAATCACAAGATAAAGCAACAGTCAATTTATTCTGCTTAAAAACTGTGTCGTCTGGATTATGCAAAATTGCATTGTGACGCTCAAACACATTCAAGCCGTATTCAAGTCCGGTTATACACGAAGATAATTTTTTGTTTTCTACAAGGTCATTAAGTTCATTATACTTAATATAGTGTTGATTAATTTTATTTTTATGAGCAATATTTCGTGCAAACACGACTGTTGAACGATAGCCACTTTCTTTGCAGATCAAAGATATTACTACGTACTGCATTCTCATTATACTAAAAACATAATCGGCAAAACAGTGGTGCATATCTTCACTTTCTGTCACTAATCGCTCATAACTCTTGATTAATTCAACGTGGACTTCAGGATTATTTTCTCTAAATTTATTTATGGCAAAATCATACTGATTTAACCAATTCAAATTTGCATTATAAAAATTCGATAATAACAGTTCCTTTTTTATTCTAACATCCCTTGCCAAATCATTGAGTCGATTGAGACGTTCTATCATTGACCGAATTGACCACGGTTTAAAAACCCATCCAAACGTGTGACAAAGTTGTTTTGTATCTAGATAAAGCTCAGATAATTGAAAAACATTTCGATTTCTTTTAGATACAACGCCATTACGAGAGCACCAAAGAACTCGATCTTGATAGTCTTTATCAAGCATCGTATTTAGTGAAAAAACATCGTAGTGATCGTCATAATCATAATTATTGAATTTATCGAATAAACATTGTTTTACCAGTGTTTTTTTTACTGATAGCAAAAAAAACATTAAACACCGGATTGCCGCTATATCTTTTAGCTCATGCGCACCATAGTAAAGTAAACATTTCACAAGACTTTCATTAAAAGATTTTCTGTTACTGCAAATTATTTTCCAGATTGATTTCCCTAATAATTTTTTTAATTCTTGAGGCGTTGATTCAAAAAATATACACACAGTTATAATGTGTTCCAATTTGTCCTTCTCAAGGGTTTCTACAAGATCATGAACATTCCAAAGCTTTCTGATCATTACTTTATGAAAATAAGGTTCTTTTGGGTTTTTCCAAAATAAGCAGTATTTGTTTAGTTTTTCTCTTACCGGATCAATCCAAATTTGACAAGATACTGCGCGAAGTTGTGCATAAAACCGTGAACCAAGGCTCGCAGCAATAGCTTTATGCAAAGCCATTAATGCATCAGTCCAATGTTGCTTTCTAACATCTTCATTTTCGGAAATGGTAAATGTATCGTTCAGCACTTCTAACAGAGGATTCAAATCAATGCCATTTGCTTTTAACACTACCAACTTTAAGTGAAAGTTAGATTCTGGAGTATTTAAATTATAAAAAATGTCTTGAGCAACCCAATTTCCAACCTTGATAATTTTAGAGCCTGCATCACCTGTTAGGGTAAGCTTTATTGGAGTTTTACACTCAGAAACAATAAATAGGTTATTAATCACCTCACTATATTGTACGTTATCACAAACACCTTCTGCATCATTTCCCATAGAAAAAACCTATTCAAAGTTCAAAGGTACTAAGCCGTTACCAAAATTTCTATAGAATAGTAACAGTTATAATCGGAAAACCTCTTTTCAGAAAATTGAATTACTAAAGGCTTATGCTGTCACTGCTTGTCACATTAGATTTGCTTGTGCTCTTTTAGCTATTGAATTTTTGCATTGCAAAATCTCGGGCTGCCCCCGAACCCGCCGACCAGTTTGTTAAGCGCCAAATAAATTTATCGCTAAAAACTCGGTCATGAGTTTAATTAATTTAGTTTTTTCACAAAGGATTTCATACCCTTTCAAGCGTTGTTCGATGACTTTGCTTGCGTTGGTTTGGAGCAAAAAAAAGAGCACTATAAGTGCTCTTTTCTTGTTAATGACTAAATTGCTTAGAATTTTCTGCGTAAAAACGCTAATGGTAGAAGGATAATTCCCCAAATCCCTAAAGAACCACCGCCACCAGACTCTCCAGAGTCACCACCATTACCAGTATCACCACCGCCAGAAGACGATTTAGCTTTGATAACAACAGTTTCTTGGTTTGAATCAGCAGTATTTTCACCATAGCGAACCCCAACAATCAAAGAAACATCCTTTGAGTCATGAGTCACCGGAAGATCAATACGCTTAACAGTTTCACCCGCAGCAAACGTCACTCGTTGATAGACATCTGTGTCATAGTGAGTACCAGCAGTCGCAGATACGCCCTTTGTGAAAAGTTCGACAGAAACATCTTTATCAAACACATAAGGCGCACCTTGGCTATCCAATAACTCAACAACAGCTTCAGTTTTATTGAGCGTGTTTGGTACAGGGTTATCAATAACAGAAACTTTCGCTGTCGCTAACATTTCCATTGGTTGACTATAAGCACCAGCCCAAAAATCTTGGTTGTAGTAATCTAAGAGATAAGCGGGATCTCGATTGAGAACACCAGTTATTCTGCTAGCTTCTTCAACCGCAAACTCTGAGCCATTGCTTTTACCCTGGCACATTAAGTAATTGCTGTTCGCACATACGTCATTGCTTGGATGACCAAGACCAAATGTATGGCCTAGCTCATGCGCAACAGTACTGTGAGCAGTCATCATTGATTGCGCATGGACAATCAAGCCAATGTTATCGAAAGCACGGCCAATAACATTATCAGTTTGAGTATGCACAAAAAGCATGACTTTATCAGCGTGGTACTTATTAACTAAAGCGTTAATTTCCGGTGAATATTTCCCTTTAAGCCAAGGGTCATTACCAAAATCAGCATCATATTTTTCCTTTGAAACCCCCAAAGAATAAAAAATATGCCCGCCAGCTTTGTAATAAGAATCACCCAAAGTAACCGCTTCGCCAACACTATCATTCCAATCAACAACAGCACTTACATTGTACTGCACGTTGAAATCTTTAAACTCTTTGTTACTGTAGGCAATTTGTGACTCAAGCATCTGAGAAAAAGGCTCTTTTCCCATAGATTGGATCACAGAAGGCTCGACAAGTACCAAAATGTCGATTTCTTCAGCTTGTGTGACCTGAGCGAACAACACCACAGAGCCAATCATTACAGACTTTGCTAATTTAATCATAATATTATCCCATTTAAGTTGTGTGTATTTTAATGCCAAAGGGCAGGTTTTGTTAATTAGAATTTTGTAATTGCATTTAAATTATAAAATGACCTACAGCCATCAGAATTACAGGAGCCGCTTGCTAAATAAGCTCTAAAATTATTATTTTTTACTTGTACGTAAAACCCTTGAGTTCCAACCTTACAACTAGCACAACCATTTTCAGTATCCCATAGGATTTCTTCATAAAGTAACGTTGGAGCCTCTGATGTACTTACTGAGCCAGACATAACTCCTTTGGGGGTAGAGGCTATTACACTATAAAGTCCTGCACCCCATGTATTGGGCACTGACTTTGCCGTACCATTCCAAACGACCTGAGTCCCGCCTCCAGTATTTTCAGGTAGAGACATTCCACAAGCAGGGCTTGTCATATCACGCTGACATGCCGTTTTCCACGTTTCTAAAGATGTCACTTTGCTGTAGGTGTCTTTCATCGTTCTTGTGGTGCCAGTGGCATCTTTAAATAATAAATCCCCGTTTACGGTCAGGTTATTATTAACGGTTACAGCATCGAGCACAGAAGAACCAACAGAACGTATACCACCATTGAATGTTTGTAATCCGTTAAACGAATTGGCGACATCTTTACGCGCATAATTTGCAGCAAGGACATTTCCTAATTTATCGGCATTATCCGCTGTAGTAGCACTTACAGCCTTGTCATTTTTTCCAAGATATCGCTGGCTCAACTCAGTGCCATATTCGTACATAGCGCCAGTGGTAAAAATGGATTTACCGCCATAGGCCCGTAACGTCGACGAATCAGTCATATGCCAACCGCCGCCGTAGGATTCAAAATACAATCCGTTTTGGCCGTCAACTCTTACCCAGTCATTTTGAACATGCAGACCATTACGCGCATATGCACGGCCAGTGAACGTCACTGTGCGGTCAAAGACTTCATCAATATCAGTACGGGCATAACTTGCAGCTGCAACGCCGCCCAACTTATGGGCATCTTGAGCCGTCTCATTTTTGCCCAGGTATTTTGAAGATAATGCCACGCCGTTTTCATAGAGTGTTGAACCATCGGCAGAAACTACCGTTTTACCACCTGCAGAGATCCCACCATCAGCCCTAATAGCTTGAGTAAAAGTGTTAATCCCCGTAAATGTATTTGCAGCTCCCCGCTGTGCAAAAGCGGTCGAATCTAGTCCATCTAATTTATCCGCATTCGCGGCATTTGCTGCATTGGTCGCATTGAGAGCCGTGTCAGCAGTAACAGCACTCGCCGCCTTTGCATTGATACCCAAGTATTTACTCGATAACGCTGTGCCATTTTCATAGAGCGTAGAACCGTCTGCAGATATAACCGTTTTCCCACCTGCAGATAAACCACCGTTAGCAATTACAGTCTGTGTAAAACTATTAGAGCCTGTAAAAGTATTTGCGGCCCCCCGCTGCGCAAAAGCGGTTGAATCGAGTCCATCTAATTTATCCGCATTCGCGGCATTTGCTGCATTGGTCGCATTGACTGCCGTGTCAGCAGTAACGGCACTCGCCGCCTTTGCATTGATACCCAAGTATTTACTTGATAACGCTGTGCCATTTTCATAGAGCGTTGTACCATCGGCAGAGACCACATTTTTACCATCCACAGTTAAACCACCATCAGCTTTCAAAGCTTGAGTGTAGGTGTTAACACCTGTGAACGTGTTTGCAGTGCCACGCTGTGCAAAAGCGGTTGAATCGAGCCCATCTAACTTGTCGGCATCAGCCGCCTTTGCACCAATGCCTAAGTATTTATCCCTAAGCAAAATACCGCTTTCGCGGATATCCAAAGCAGATGCAATACCACCAACCGTTAATGCACCGTTGACCATAACAGAGCCACGAAACAACGCATCTTGTACAAACTCCGATGGGCCAAGCGCTTTAAATAGGCCCGTGACGTTGGCATTGCCAGCAGTGAGACTGGTAATTTCCGCTTTATTCAATAAAGCGGAATCAGCTTGCACCGCAGTATTTACAATCAGCGTATTAAATTGACCGCTAGCACCCCTGACTGATTGCCCTGCAACAACATCGCGAGATGCAATCACACTGGATGAATTGACATCACCAGTGACATTGACCGGACCGAGTAGATCTGCCCCGCCATTGATCTTGATGTAATTAGACTCAAGTTGAGCCGAAGTACTTTTTCCCGCCACACTTTGATCACCTGCAATCGTCACATTACGTCTAAATGTGGCATCAGGTTTCACATCAAGCGCCGTTTCTACAGTCAGACTACCAACATTGCTTTGCTGTGCATTGATCAGCACTACGTCAATTTTACCCACATTACTCAACGCTCGACTGTTCATGTCAATGTCGGTAAACATTTTATTTCGATCCGGTTGTCCTGGTACTGCTACTCGACTCAACATGCTATCTGCAATAGATGCTGCAGCAGGGACAGGTATAATCAACTGAACCGAGTTTCCCACGGCAACCGCCCCGAGTTTTGAAGCAATACCTTGAGCCACTAACGGATCTGGCGTTGCCAGCGTTAACGTGTATGAATTACCTCCGGCAGCAACAACCCCTGCAGCGGCACTTCCCCACGGCGCAGTAATGGTGCCAATAAACTGATCTGTTACTAATCTTGATGGATTCACGGGCCATGCATTATTTTTAGAGTACGAAGACAATAATGCAGAGCGCACACTGTCCACCAATGCAACGCCAGCATTAATTTTTTCGTACCGTTGCTGAACCATCGAATATTCAATCGACTCAGCAAATGAATAAGGTGAAGAAACAGCAAACATCGCTGAGACTAATGCAATGGCAAATTTATTTTTTTGCATAATGCCTACTTACCTAAACAACCATTAAAATTAAATCCAATTATCCGCTAAAAAATAAAAAAACAAATCTCGTTATTTCCTATGGACAATTTATGTTCAAACTTTATCAAATTTAACAGCCTGAAAATCCATATTGGCCGCTACCTCCCAACAATAAAGAAGATATCGTCGCATTAAAGTTAGATTGAGGCCCATAAACAGCTGTCGATAATGCCCCATTACCTCGAATAGCTTTAACTAATATTCCTGTTCCATTTTGAGTGATTGAAATGACAGGCGCTAACTTAGAGGCATCTGAGAGCTTCTTGATTGCTAACAAGTAACTCTGTTTGCTTTTATCGTTTTGTATGTTGACAGTGATAATTAATTGCGGTGTCGGTGGCGGTAAAATTTGCAATGCAAAAAAACTCGGGATTTTTGGACGTATCACATTGGGAATGGGTAGGTCAGTTACGAGTATGGAGGATAAATCTTGACGTACACATCGATAATCAACTGTTCTTGACCACGCATCCACAATCATCAGCGTCTCTTCTGCCAATACTTTCCCCTTATTTATCGCCGAGGTATGCAACATATGCGTAGATGCGCGAATGACAACGTAGGTCGCAATACTCAACAGGGCCAATAGTAATACCAATCCAATCCCACGACTCTTAGACATCAACATAGTGCCCCCTAGTGATTCCTAGTGATTTCTTGAAAAAAAACCCCTTCTGGTTGGAAGGGGCTTAACTGCATGTTCGTTGAAAAACACAATTACGGCGCGAACGTTATCGTTAAAGTGCCAGAAGCGGTCGCATACGTTGCGTCATCATATTTGAGAGCTGCTTTTGTACCAAGGATTGTAGGTACTGCAGTCACCGTCACAACTATGTTTGTAGCCGGAGAACCTGGTGCAACAGTATAGTTCCCCCCCCACGGATTTTTCCCAACACCGTCCCCTATTTTAGTTCCAACGATATCTTTAATAGCAGTCATATTAAGCCCTGCATACGATGCCTTATTGCCGTGCGAATCATGGGACGCCTTAACGATCGCCGAAACCTGTTCATACATTTTGTCTAGCTTGATTTCGCTCCAAGTTTCAGAAATTCGAGGCATGGCTAATATTGATAAAATACCAACAACCGCCAACACTACTAATAATTCTATTAATGTAAAACCTTTACCTTTTTTCATTACAATACCTTCTTACAAATTACAAATGGGTTCAGAGTGTACAGAATAACTCAATAATAAAAGGCCGTTTCTTTCAGACTGATGAGTGAAGAAAACTAAGCACAAGACACCGATTTGTCATCGAGGCTTAGATAGGCATCACCTTAAAAACCATCTTTGGCCAGCGACATAATGCTGTAGATATAATCTAAAAAGAGTACGATGCAGATCATCACAAAAAACAGTGACGAATACGTGATGACTTTACCTAAAACAGTGACCTTTTTGACCAGATACTCACCACCATCTTCAACTAAGTTGTCGGCGATTATCGTTAGGACTTCAGATTGATGAGCAACGCTTTTTTGCCTTTGCATTGCTAGCAGTTGCATACGCAGCATAGGGGGTAAAAGGCCGGTATCAATTTTATCAAATGTAGCCGAACGATTACCGCTTTGATTAACATCAAGCCCTTGATGCTCAAGTCGATAAAGCATTTCTTGTATGTGTGATTGTATGTATAAACTGCACAAATTTGATTCAATTAAACTATCTAAAGCATCTCTAAGTGAACGTTGGCCAGAAGTCACTAACAGGGACAATATTAGGAAAAAACGCGAGGCTTCATTAGCACGATAAAACCCAAAAAATGGCATATGATTATCCAACGTATTGCGATGTTCGCCGACATAAAAGAACATGGTCCACGCCCAGCTTGTAACAAGCAAAATGATAAACGCAAGAATTAGTAAATAATATGATGTAAAAAATGCATTACATTCAATGAAAAATAATCCAATGCCCTCAATTTGATGATTCGCTATATCCATATTTTCTTTGACAATCACAGAACCAAATGTCAAGCCAATGAAAACTGAGGCAACAAACAATAAAAAAAGGGTATTAAAAAAAACACTCATAATGATTTTTTGTTTTATGACATCCCATTGGGTCAATTGAGTAAATAATTTCTGAATAGCATGTTGACTATCATCCGAGGCAATTACCGCTGACACGATTACGATAATATCATCATCAAACCAGCCCCCCATTGCCTGATCAAACCCACCACGACCATCGGCCCAAGCACGTAGCGAATGTTGAGCACTAATACAGAATTGCGATTGAATACAATCAGGACCATACACATTAATATAATCCTGGTTCAACGCTTCCAAAATACTTCTATCTGATATTTTGGTACGCTTCAGTTTAGCCCACAACAAAATGAAGTCTATTTGTTGCCGCCGAGATAATTTACTTCCTGAAATAAATTCGAACATAAAACAGCCTTGATTGTTATTCGTTATAAACCCAATGGTCAGAAGCCACTAACACATCCGGCACTTCAGCATCAGCAACTTCAGGATCAACTTGACCGTTTTTAATTAATTCCCATGTATGATCTGCCATACTTTTCCAGCCTCGGGACTTGAGAGATTTTACCCATGCGAGTGAATTATTTTCGCGAATAAATTGCCGTGCTTCGTCATCGATGACGACGTACTCATAAACACTCTGACGGCCTTTACGCCCAGTATGCTCACAGGCTTCACAGCCGTTTTCTGATTCAAAACAAATTTGCAATGCAAAATTATTTAACTTAACTACGGCTTCTGGACTCGCGACACGCTTGACCAGCTCAAACTTATCTGCCCAGTCTTTATTGTTTGTGCCATTTTTTTCACGTTGGATTTTACATTGATTGCATAACAACGGCACTAAACGCTGCCCAGTCAACATCCGCAACAGATTACGTTCGGCAAGTTCAGACCGCGTGACTCCCATATCGCACAAGCGATCAATAACAGAAATCGCATCTGTAGCATGAATAGATGACAAGATGAGATGGCCTGTTCGTGATAACGCCATAGCAGCTTTCACTTCATCACCCAATCTCATTTCGGATATCGCGCCAATATCAGGATCATAACGGAGGAATCTTACAATATCTTGAGTGACATCATCAGACATCAACCCCTGAAAAACTAACGGGTCCGAATGCCGAGCCTCAATTGGGTTCTCAACAGAATGCAGCACTCGGTTTTTAGGTTTTTCTGCAATAACGCAGTTGAGCAATGTCGATTTACCCGCCCCCGTTGGACCGGAGATAAGAATGATCCCGAAACTTTGACAAATAAATTTGCGTAGCACGAGCGCAAAATCAGGCTTTACGCCAGCAGACTCAAGGGTTTTATACTTATCTGTACCCGCGAGTAAACGAATAATACACGCCTTATCATCTTTTGTTTGGCTACGGTATTCAACACGCAATTCCACTCGTTTCATTGCAGAATCTTGTTCAATATCTTTATGAATTGACGTCGAATTATTCTTTCCTGGGTGAAATGAACTTTCAGTATTATCATGCCCAGAGTAGTCAAAAAGGTGGCCGATCATCGCAATAGCATCAGCTTTAGATCGAATTAATGGCGTAGTGTCGATAACCCCGTCCACTCTAAAAAATATCTTCGCCTGAGTATCATCCGTGATCTTAATATGGATATCAGCGGCGTCTCGTTTAATGGCTTCTTTGATGACTAAATTGAGGATTTGTTCTGCAATGCTGGCATTGTCATCATCATTTTTTGAATGACGTTCGGCTTTATTGAGTAATTCCAGTGCTTTTTCATACGACTCATAAACAAACGCACGATTAGCTTTTATTGGATTAAAGTCTGATTTGCCCGTCACCCGAGACAAATCAGAAAGAACGGCGAAAAGATTTTTTAAAATATCTTCATCTTTATTAATCACCGTTTCATCAATTAGCAAGTAACCGTTTTTTGATGGTACACAATATCCAAATTTTTCACTGAGGTTTTCAAGCAAATGAGCGAGTGATATACCACCGTCAAAAACCTCAATCTCACCATGACGTTGTTGATCATATTGGTCAAATATATCTACCATTGAATTTTTCATAAAATGACCTAGTTTAAACAAAGTACAATAGTCGAATCAGATTTAGTCAGCGGCACACACTTGAGTTGGCCATCTAAGCTACCCACTAAAAAGCCATCAATCGTTTGCCCTGGCTTAACACCTGTGTACCACGTATCGCTGATTTGAAAACTCATTTCATTTGTTTGTGTATTTACAGCTTTGAGTCTTAAGCTATCTTTCCTAATTTTTTTACTGCTTCCGTCATCAACATCAGGAGTATTAAAACTGTTTCCAGTTTGGGGATCATAGCCAACAGTACTCATATCGCGTGATCTCAATGGCGGTAATTTACCTCCGTCTACGTCTTTACGTTTGGCTTCTGCTTCAGCAAATGCAGCTTCACTTTCTTTGATCTGCGTTTGCAGTTTTGCAATTTCAGCTTGCAAACGCGCATTACGACGAGTTTGCTGTAAAGAAATGAATATTGCCGCTGCATCCTGGTCCACAGCTTCATTAATGATGCTCGCAGCCATTAACCGAGTATCGTATGAAGGCACACTGACCATTCTCGGCGCTAAAGGTGAGCCTTGCGATTGATTTGACGTTAGCACTCTGGATGTAGTGTTTGCTACGCTAGCACTGGCACCTTCAACCACTTTCCCATTCTTGACCACAACGTCTTTCATTTCACTTGGGTCAATCGTGTCTGCAGTGATCCGATCAACCAATACGATTAAAACCAACACGAGTAAAACCCAGTGCCACCACTTCAACTTCAATTTACTAATTTTTAAATTCATAGTCAGGAGCCTTACTTATTTGCAAATACCGGAATCAATTTTTTTCTGTTGGCAGCCATAAATCGAAAAACTCAGCTTTCCAGAAAGCGAACCATCATTAAACGTTAATGTTGCTCTTTCAAATACGATCGGCAGTCCATTGAGTAGCGTGCCTAACGTATCGAAATCATCTCCGTAATATCCGGCAACCACTACATCCATGCTCTGAATGTCATATTGGTTTTTGTCAGTAATTTCACCAAATAAGACTTGAGTTTCTGGAGTCGATGCCCAATCGTCAAACGCTTGGATCAAATACCCTTGTAATGACTCTATCGATAACTGAACAGCTTCCGATAATGCAGGTAATGGCATATGTTGAGATATAACCGCCACTCTTTCCCTGCCAATATTTGCAACTGTTCTTCCGGTGTTACCTGCGATAGATACTAAATCAATAGTTCGTCCAGTATCGCCGGATTTACTAAACTCAATAGCCACGGTTTCACCTTCTACATTTACCGTTTCAGCATTCCAACCGAGCACCATTTGCGTAAAAGCGATGTCTTTATAAAACTGCACAGCAAATGCCTTGGGCGAACCTCGAAGAGTTAAGCCTGTTCGAAATTCTCCATATACATCAGCCACCACCTTAGCCTCGACTTTATTTTTTTCGGACATTAAAAAATAGGCGATAACAAATACGCTAATAATGATCCCCATGCTGATAAGTACATAAGTACTCAGTGTCATCGGTAATTTTATATGTTGAGTTAATAACAACTCTTTAAAACGATTTAGTTCAACCGACGAAATGTCTTTACGTACTGCATTAAATTCAGCTGGCAGCACAATACATTTATCAATAATAAAAAGCTGTTTCTCCCCCCCGCCCTGAGTTTGTTCTAACAATTTGTTGATTAAAGCCACATGAAGCGACTCAAGATTTTGAAATCGAATTTCAAGCACTTTTTCTGGCGAATGATAAAGAGCCAATACATAACTACCTGTTGATTCAGATACTTTATGAATTACGGCAAAAGGCCCAGAATCACCTTTCAACTTGACCACCGACTCTACGAGTGGTATTCCAGTTGAAGCCGCAGAAATTAACCAATAAATACCATTTGTCTTTACTATGGATTTAAATGCTTTATCTGCAGACACCTTATCTTCTACACGTTTAAGAGCAGCTTTCGTTGGGCTTTTTCCAATCCGGTCTCTTTGACACTCAACAACGAGCGGAAATCTCTCAATCATATATGCATCCCCTTATTTTCTGCGTGGGGACTTTAAGCCACGAGTGATTTTCGCAGTAACGAGCATGATAGTTTCTTTCTTCACAGTTTCTGACGTTCTGGCAAAGCCGAGAATGTCATAACCTGCATTACTGTCTGAAACGTTAATCGTTTCCGCATTAATACCAGTAACAACCCGAGTCACCCCATTTTCAAGGATCATTGATTGGTCAAAAATCATTGCCGTTGTTTCTGGCGACTCTAGATACAAGCCAGATTCTTTTGATTCTTTAATCTTGATATCAAGCTTTGCAGAGACAGACACGTTGATTTTAAACATAATGTCATCGCCAATCGCCCGACCAAATACGTTAAAAATCTGTCCAGTTTGTAAATTATCCTGGCGAGCACCGCCGCCAGTCAAAACGCCGCCTGTCGTCGCATTGTTACCGTATTGTTCAGCAATATACATCGTTGAATCTACAGACATTACTTTCATTTGAGTACCATTGCTGATCTGGACTGGCACTTGAAACTTACGGCTAATATCGCCCTGCTTTTTCAGCGCATCAATGAATAATTGTGTGCCACTGAAGTCACCTCCCACGATCTCAATGTCAAACTGAGAAGGTGCAGGGGTTGCACCGGAACCTGAAATAAACGGCGATGAGTTATTAGATTTAAGTAATGCTTTGCCATTAAACAAATTAGCAGCCATCGACATATCAAAAGCCTGACGCTGATTAGAAGAATAAATGACATCGAGCAGCACAATATCAAAGCTAATGCCTTTGGTGATCTCATCATTAAACTCATTAATGATGCGCTCAATGGATGCTACGACACTGGGCCTGTCTTTAACGAATACAGTCATCGTCAAAGGTGAAACTGATACCTTCCCATCCTCTGATTTAATGTTTTTTAATGCATTTTCTAAGTCTGTAATCAGAGACTTTTCTTTCAATGACAGCGAACTATATTGTTTATTACCAGCATCGATGGAAGCTGTACCACTTTGATTCGTAGTATTCGATGAATTGGCCATTGTCATTTCACCATCATTACCAATTTGACCACTGGCCTCACCTGGTAAACCCGCAATAGCAAAAGTTCTTTCTTCATACTTTGAGAATGTCACTGCGTCACCTTCAATGGCCAACGCATAACCAGCCGTTTTCGCAAGTGAATGCAGCGCATCCCCGAGTTTCACGCCTTGCAAACTCATGGTCATCAACTGATTTTTGTCAGTATCAGTTAACTCATAAAATTTAGGCGTAACAGGTAATCCCCTGAGTAAATCATTAATGACAAGTGAAAATGGCAATTCCAAAAACGACGAATCAACCTTAGTAAAATACCAATCCGGCATAACAGCATCTTGGCGACTAAGGGGCGGCACATAAAAGCCTTCAGCAACAGTCACTCGTTGATATTTAGAAGAAAAATTCGTTTTCTCAGTCACTTCTTGCTTCACTGCAGCAACCGCATTTTTGTCTTCTTGAATTTTTTGATGTATTGAACATCCAGCGATCGATGACACAGAGAAAGCGAGCAATATTTGCATTGCAAAAAAATTAATCTTCATTACATCCCTCTTCTATTCTTAGTATCGTAATAAACTTCTACGATGCGATTAACCCAAGCCCTTGTTTTTATTGGATGAGGTTCGTTGTAAGACAGTAATAATTGATCGAGAACATCTAAAACAGTATCTCCAGTCATCCAAATATCTGTCGGATTGAAGTGCTGTTCAGAAACTTCCCAAACCAAAGGCATTGCCGTGTTAGTAGCAGCAAGTAAGGCTTCGACGTTACTTTTAAGCGAACCTGTTTCAGCATGGAAATGTACCCGCCCGTCATCTGGTGACACATATACTCGGTCCGTATCTCTAGGCACGATTAAATATTCAAGAGATGTTCCGTATAAAGAATGTTGTTTGGGTTCAGTGATAGTGGGTGTAATTGGAGCAACAACAGGCACTGACGGCTGAGTAATAGGAGGCAATGATTTGGTATTGTCAGTCACAGAATCATTAAATGAAAAACCACTTTGGGATTCATTCTTAGCCGACACTGCAGACACAGGTTCCACGGTAGCTTGAGCCGATGGTTTAGAAGGCTCTAAATTGGCTGGAGGATAAAAATAATCAAGATCAGTGAGAATCCCTTCCTTCTTTTTTTCTTCAACAAACGGGCTGGGCTCACTAAAACGAGTAATTGGTGTATCAACAGTACCTAACTGAACACTTTCTTCTTGCGTAGAGACAATCTGATCTACTTGGGCATGATTCGAAACTCGATTTACACCGCGAGGTTTTTCTATCCCAATAATCACATTGTTTGGTGACTGAGCAGACACCATAAACATTGGAAATGCCAACAAGATGGCCATTTTTTTCATATTAAACCCCATAAATTTCGATAACTTTTCTTCTGAGATCACTTTTTATCGTGAGATTTGAATGAGACGACATTTGAATAATTGAACGAGCAATTTCCATTGCTTCTTCTTGTGAAGCCTCTCCGCTATCACCTAACACAACACCGAGAGTGAATGCACTGACCTTTGCTACAGGTGGTACTTTGTAGCTTTCTAAATTCCAGCCAACGCTAATTAACGTAGATCTGAGGCTGTCTAAAAGCAGACCATTAGCAACATCAAGCCGCCGTTCCATGACTTGATCTAACCCCAGTCTAGCCACCTCCGCTTTAAGAACCCCACCAAGCGCAGTCACAGAAACAGACTCAGAAGTCACAATCGCGTTATACGCGCTATCCCCCCATAAATTTTTAGGAATAACATAAACTTCAAGAGAATCAGCTTGCCAATTAGAAAAGTGATTTCTGACATACATCCGAGGATCAACTTCACCCGCCGTTAAAGCTAACATCGCACCAGACTTGGCGCGTTCCATTGCGATATCCGGCCCTGATGGACCGATATTACTAACAATCACAACTTGCCTATCTTCCGGCGCATAGCCCCCCACAGAAGACACGCCAATCGCATCACGAAGAGCTGGCATGTTGTTGGTTGCCGTCTGCATCGGTAACGTGTATTTCATTACAATCACGGGCCTGAGCATTTCTGCAGAGAGTGGTGACGGTGATGAAACACAGCCGCCACAGGATGCGAGTAAGCAAGCGACTAAAAATTTTTGATAACGCACGATACCAACCCAATAACTAAACAATGGGCATAGGATAACTGAGCGATTAAATAAATTTTCTTTCGGAATTAATGAAAACTCATTTAATAGGGCTTGTTAAAAGAGTTAATAAAAAATATGATTGATGCATACCCATTGGTACGAACAATACACAATTAAGGAGCCTATAAATGGCACATAAAGCAGCAAATCCCTTCATTAACCGCGCCGACAAGCAAAGCAGAAACAGCGCAATCGAAAAAATCTCGGGTCCTTTAGCTAATCCAATGCTTGCGCAACTGCGACCACAAAACCTTTTACCACCACACCATAAAGATCAAATAGCGCCGAATAGTTACCAGCTTGCAAGTCTCATCAGATGGTCAGGACTGAACACTCAAGAACTATCTGACCTCTTAGGTATGAAAGATAAAAGAGCTAATACGGTGCTACGCTGGACGAGTCCTTATAAACAACAAGGTATAGAAAAAGATACAGGTGATAAATTAATTCGCCCTGCCGTATTCCAGTATCTATTGATTATTTTAGGATTATTGCCGCCACCATCGTTACGCAGAGTTGAACCCAACACAACTACAGAAAAAATCTATTCCATCACAACGAACCCATTTACACTTGCAGCAAGAATTGACTATCAGAGTGGTAAAATTAACATTTACATGGAAACTCAAAATATATTTGAGAACGATGGTAAACCTTTACTTACATTCGATGCACAATTTTCAGTTGATAGTGATCTTAACGCTATTAAAATCGGTTCGAAGTTTAGAAAAGACGAATGCCCTTGGTGCATCGAGTCAGATGAAGAAAATGAATTAAGTGCTGCCATTAATGACTTTTTAAAAGAAGAAGTTTGGCCGATGGCATGGCGTCTTCATGATTTTTACACATTAAAGCCAGAAATATTTTTGCGGCCTCAGTGTATGCTTTCAATTTATCATCCCGACTATCAAGTTCCTGACCCAATTGAACTTATCCGTTTTAAACGATGGTTAGGTGCAACTACCGCAGACTTAGCTGATGTTGTATGGGAAATGCCGTCAGCTTTGCGTTATTGGGCATCATCAAAGGCATCTGATAGCATCACTGAGTTATTGGAAGAACTTGAAACATTAACTAACGCTACTACTAAAGAAGAAAAAGATAGAAAAACAAGCATATACAAGCTTATTAAAAATCGACATATTTCCCCACAGGGATGGTACATATTAACGAGCGCAATCGGCTTATCACCAAAGATCCAAGTAGTTGGGCGAAAAGAAGTAAATCCGACTTTATCACGGCAATTCGTGACAAAAGAGATCAGTGGTACTCCTATCGAATACTACAATGTAAATGTTAATTTAGGATGGGCAAATACTGATAACGATGAAATTTATGTTAACTACGCCTATGATACACATAAACAAAAAGGCGTGGAAAAAACAACCATTATTCCTATTTCAAAAAATGGGAACGGCGATATCAAAATCTTCGGAAACTTATTTGAAGAAGGTGCACCAGAAAATTGGGTTTCTCTGTTCGAATATCCTGACAATAAAGAATTACTAGAACACATCCAGCGTTGGTTTCATTTTGTTGTATGGAAAAAGGTATGGCAACAAGTTTGGGATAAAGAAAACTCGACTAAGCCTGTAATAAAAGCCTAAGAATCTAAGTATTCTGCTGAAAACAAAAAACCTGCAATGTGCAGGTTTTTTATTTTTTACTATTTAAGATTACTTAGTAGTTTTCTCTTTCTCTTCGTAGAGATAGAACCCACCAACCAAGCTTAAGCCTTCAGGTAACACAAGAGAATAGTTTCCTTTCTCTGTTTGGAAAGCACTACCAACTGTATGAAACTTGAGCTTATCCTTACCTTTTTCATCTTTACCAATGACTTCTGTAACAACGATATTTAGTCGACCTGCAAGTGGTACAGGCGTATCTTTCGTCGTCATTAACAGTAATCCCTCTGAAATAGTGACATTAGGCACTAATTTCACAGATGCACTTTTAGCAACTGGATCGATCCATACTGAACCCACTTCTGTATAAAAACGGTCAGAAGAACCAGCTTTAGCTTTAGACGCAACTTTGATACATGCATTAGGTTTGTTATTAGCCATGATATTTTCCTCATCTTAATTTGTAGTCAAATGGACTGTTAGGTTTCAAGATTAGTTTGGAAGGTATAAGACTAAAATTCAACCACCATATTTCCTATAGGAAATTTGCATTGCAAAAATAGTTTTGAAAACCGATGAATGAAAAAGCCCCTTTCAAAGGGGCCTAATGCTTTAACGTAAAAATCACTGTTTGATATGATCCACCCTTAAGCGCAGTTCTCCACCACTATCTAACTTAAGTACTTCAGATGTAGGTTTCAGTAAATTTACCTTAAATGAATGTACTTTGACTAACTGTACAACCTGGTTAGCAAAACATTCCTTTTTAAAATCGTATGATGAATACTTTTGATCATCAATTAAATACTCTGTCAGCTTAAAATTCTTTTCTGGAAGGCCAGAGCTATATTCAATCAAATAGCCACGTTTAAACTCTTTACCGTGAAACAGTTCGGTAGATTTTCCGTTACCCGAAGAGCACTCCTTTACAGGATATGTAATGCTGTCTAAATGACTGAGGTATCCGGCTGGCTCAGAAGCTAGTATTGTCATTGGCACTGACAAGCTTTTCTTCTGGATATCGAGCACATCAATTGAAAGATAAAAATCATTATTGTTTGAAAATGCTGAAAAGCTTGCAGACGTAAGTGCTAAAAAAGATATAAGTAAACATTTATTCATCGGCCATAACCTCTATTTGTAAACCAATAATTTCGCAATGACTATATCACAACACTTCATACTCACATTAGATAATTATTAAGCTCTTCAAAATCAAAAATGATTACCGAGCAATTCAGATCTTCCCAAAAATTAATTTTTTCAACTAAATCTGGAGGTAATATTAGACCATGACTAATACATACCTTTACATCACTCAGACGAAGCAAAGCAGTTTGCAACTTTGTTCCATCTTGCTTTTTAGATAAACCTTGCATAGTGTCCGTTATCAAGCTTAACTGCCCCATAATTTTCAACTGGACAAGTATAGCTTTTGCTTCTAGTGAAGATAAACGATGCATTTGACTGTATATAGTTTCAAAATACACACTCCCAACGCAAGGATAAATTTCGACATCCTTTTCAAGGTTAACAAATTGTAACCCAACCCGATCAACTTGTTTCGAATAATCAGCTTTTCCTTCCATTTCTTGAGTAAGAAACTTCTCTAGCGCAGCTTCATCAATTTCTTCGACTGATACTTTTTCAGTCATGAGGATACGATAGATGTGCTGAGTTTCAGCTTCGCAAGCTTCAAATAAATTAGATCCATTACCTCCATTACCGAGCACCTTGAAGCCATAAAGCGCTTTTTTATATTGTTCATTTAACATTTTAATCTCCAAGTTCATATTTTGGGAGGAATACAACTAAGTTAAAGCACCAATAAATAGTAACAGTTCTATATTAGCTCCAACTTTTCAGAATAATACTTTTTTGCATTGCAAAAAAAAGCCCAAATTTAGACATCGCTAAAAATGGGCTGTGATCTCAATATTTAGGTCAAAAGTGGACTCTTGGGTAGAAGTACCATTCACTAAGTTAAATCACTTCAAAGCAAATATTACATAAAAAAAATGCGTTTTTGCTATTCAGAACATCTGATAGATAAAAACAATATTTTTGCATTGCAAAAATTTTAGACGTTAAACCACCAAATCAAACTCTTTTGGCCTCTTACTTAAAAACTGCTCCGCTAACGCTTGGATTCGACTTTTATCACTAAACTTGGTTTCAAGCTGTTTACCAGGATCTATGATCCCAGTTGATTGAAACTGCTTAATACCAAGCACTTCGACCATCGGAGGATCAGAACCCTCATTTGTATTGAGATAAATAGCCGTGATTTGTTCTTGCTGTCCTTCGCGGTTAAGACGCCCAATTATTTGCTCATGCACTTTTGGGGACCAATCAAGCTCACCAAAAACAACTGTTGAACAACGAGATTGCAAACCATCAAGTCCGGCACCACTGCGTAGTGACATTATGAATAAATTCGTTTCTCCAGAAACAAAGCGGCGCACTGCGTCATTCTTTTGTTTCTCACTTTCTGAGCCTGTGTACATAGCAGGGTTTAAGTCAGCGAGTTCATCTAACCAAATGCAATATACGTCACGATGCCAGCCCATCAATAATACTGGAATATCATTCTCAAGTAAGATGCGTATATAACGAGCAACGCCAAGTGCTTTAGATACTCCTGTAGTATGCCTCATCATCAAATCAAGTTCGCGTCCTGCTTGTCCACGGCTATAGAAGTCTCCCGTTGTCGCTTTGATAGCCAGATGTTTAGCTAATTCCTCAACTGATTTGAGCGCTTTCTGATCGGCTTCAATATGTTCAACTATGGTATTTATAGGGGGCATTTGTTGACCAACATCACGTTTTGTTCGGCGTAACATTAGGTTTTGCTCACGAAGATACGAACCCAATGCATCAGGATCTTTTACACGCCTATCGTCGATACACCACTCTCGGAGGAAGTCATACAGACTCCCCAGGGCAAGATCATCTAAAAATTGAATAATATTCCAAATTTCAGCACCATAGTTATAAATTGGGGTGGCTGATAATCCAAGTTTATAGATAGCAGCATCGGCTAAAACCTTTGCAGCCTGCCCCTTTCCACTATCCGTCCCTCTACGCAATTCTTGTATTTCATCAAAAATAACAGTTTTGAAGAAACCATCCCCAAAAGTATCAATCCAACCAAGAAGTTGGCTGTATTTAAATAAATAGACATCAGCAGCAGGAAGATTATAAGGTTTAGTGCCCTTTATTTTATGAACTTTCAAATGGGTGAAGCTTTCTATCTTCTCTTGCCATTGAGTTTGCAAATGCGTCTGCATGACGACAGCAGCAGGTAATGCTTGCGGGTGAAGACATAAACCTGCAGCTGTATAGGTTTTCCCCAAACCTACGTCATCGCCAAGCAATAACGCACGACGAGCTAATATTAAGTCGATCGCTTGTCCTTGGTATTGCCGTATTTTCTGCCCGTCTTTTAATCCATTAAGCACAGATGGTAAGTAATCAGGCCGCAAAATATCTTCCATGAACGACTGTTCAGCAACGAATGCTTGGCGACCAGACTCAAGCATATCGCTTTGCGCTTTTGGCATCTCCATTGGATAACGTTGTAGAAACCAAGATAAATCTGCGCAATGCTGTTTATCATTTGGAAATTCAAATGACCCGATTTGATGCTTCGGAACTCTAGGAAACAATTGCTTTAGTCTTATAGCAACATGGGGCGGTACGCACTGCAACAGCCACTTATTTCCATTAAGCGTCAGCTGGCCATAAGTACGATTCATAACCATGCCTCACCAATAGAGATTACTGCAGCAGGCTTGTTTTTGATGAGTGGAGGTAAGTTCATAGCAGTCCCTGTCAACAACACGACAGCAATGACTTTTTCATGTGTTGCATAGCGACTTAATTGACGAAAAATAGACATTCTTTTAGCCTTAAGCTTCAGCTCCACGGCAATTAATCCGGTGCTTGCTTGCAACACAAAATCGACGATATCACCATCAGACAATCTGTACTCACGTTCATATGTGAAGTCACTATTAATTAATGCTGATTCAAATTCTGACTGAGCCTGTTTTTCAACAACAGCATTCAGTCGTGAACGACTAGCCAAAAAATGCAATTGATTGAGCAAACTATCTAATTCACTTTCTTGATTAAATGCAGTTTTTCCAGTCATAATTTTTCCTCATAGCAGCTAACATTCATCAATTTTAATAGTGGTTAAAATAGGCTAAATGAGATAATACCAAGGATTAAAAGGATCTGATTTTTCAGCAAGTAAGCAAAAATACCTCTTTCCATTTTTTTGCATTGCAAAAAACTTTGCTCGTTTTCGAAGGAAAAAGATCTCCGAGTGTTCGAGATCAATGGGCGTAAAAAATAGATCTGCTTGATCTTTACCCCCTGAAAATTTGCATTGCAAAAAAATCCAGGTATGCCCACTCCCTTCCTGGGGGGAAAATCCCCCCGCCAGCCCTCCCCCCTCACTACGTTCGTCCGGCGTCCCCCCATTTAAATGAAGTCGGCAAATGTTCCGCATCACGAGCACTATTATCAATTTTGCCTCCAACCGCCGCTTCAACCTACACCTCGGGACTCGGCGTAGGTGCGCGGCGAGCCCTCTTTTCCTCTTTTTTTGCTGTTATTTTCCACTCGGGCGAGACAACGGCGCGGGGGTTCTCCGCATCACGAGCACTCCCCTGTTAAACCCCCGCGCCTTGCGCTCTAGGTGAAATTATAAATTTCACCTAGAGCGCATGGTCTCGCCCTCTCTAGCGTTTTCATTGTTCAGATTTCATTGTACAATTTAACTCATTATTTCCAGTCAAACGGGATCGATAAATTGCTAAACGATCGCACAAACAATAACCAGATCAATGCAGATATTTGCGACATCGTTAGAGATCGATTGATCGCACTGCAGCGATTAAAGAAAAGAAAAAAGAATCCGTTTAAATCGAAATTGAGCCGTTATGCAGACGAAATTTTCATTTTGAGAGATGGGCAAGCTGCAAGCTTCGAGTTGATAAAAATATATCTTTGGAAACATCATCGGATGAAAACAACCAAAGGAAATGTTAGACATTTTTATCTTGCGATTAAAAATGAAGTTGAAATGTTCAATCAAAGTCAAACCGATGACAAGTATTGGGGTGACGTTGGGAGTAGTGAATGAAACAAACCAATATTTCAAAGTTACGTTCACAAGCTGCAAGAGCACTGAAGAGTCAACAAGCTTGGGGCCACAGCCGCGCTGACACAAAACGGTCAGACGGCACAAGTGCAGGTATTCACTCCGTCAGAACATGGAATGAGAACGTCACTGCATTAGCTAAAATTGCTGATGAAATGGGCGTTAGAAGACTCAAAGAAATTGATATCAAAAATTCCATTGAATACTTAATTTTGCGTGTAAAGGCAGATCTTTCGGATAAAACACTTAGTCGTGACAGGGTTGCACTTGAACGATTTCTTGGACGTAAATTACCTTGTTACCAAGATCTGCAAAAAATGGGGAAAGATCCTAAGCAAATCGATAAATGGATGAAGTTGGCTTTTAAGTTCATGGCAGCAAAGTCAGGTAATCCTAATACACCGTTAGGTAAGCGCAGCAATAAGAATGAAGTACCTAGTAAAGCCGGAGTGGGAAATAAAAGAAACAGTCCTTCAAGACCTGGTGATAGTCCTCGTCGTCTCAAAGACATTTCTCGGGCTTATACAGACAATCAAGTCAGAGAAATAGCAAATAGCTTTGAGAAAGAGCGGGAAAGATTAGCAATATTACTCATGAGAGATTCAGGCTTGCGGGTTCACGAAATGTTTACATTACGTAGAGTTGGAGAAGGTAAACCCGTCACGAACCAAAGGGATTGGATCAAAGAACGTCATTTGTTACGTGAAAACGGGGTTAAATATTTGGTCACTGGAAAAGGTGGACTTACTCGGGAAGTTGTCATATCAAAGCCTCTAGCTGAACGCCTAGAAAAGCTTAGATTTCAAAAACCTCAGAAGGTCAGAGATCGGAAAGTCATTTATAGGCAACGTTATAATTTACTGGGTGGAAATGCTTTATCCAGTCGTTTCACGTTGGCATCAAAAAATGAACTTGGTTTTTCACTTGGGGCTCACGGATTTCGCCATAGTTATGCCCAAGCTCGAATGACGGTTTTACTTTCTAATGGAGTGAAAGTGAGATTAGCGAAACAAATTGTCTCCCAAGAAATGGGACATATGAGAGTAAGCATCACAAATACTTATCTTAGGTAGAACATGAAACGCTTTATTTTTTTGAATACTTTGAAAATATTACAGTGATCGAGGTCAATGCCAAATTGCTTGAACTCTCTCGATTTTACTGTAGTACCATCAATTTTTGAAATTGTCATAGTCTGTTGAATGACGTCACTCCACAGAAGCCCTGATTCATCTAAAAAATCTATCACCAACTCATCTGCATCGCCAACTAGCAAAATGACTTTCATAAATTCAGGCTTCTCGGGCCACGTACCAGTTACTGTTCTTTCAGCGTTTGGACCGTAAAGAGCAAATCCCCAGGAACCATAAATAAACGCTTTAATCTCATGACAATGAAAAATGTCATGAGTCTCTTTCAATAAGTGAAAAATATGTTTCTTTAAATAAATCGGCGCGTTGATTTTGTATGTAAAAAGACCTGCTTGGTAGAAAAGCAAATATCTTGGTTGTTTATTATCAATAAGTAACTTATTAATAATATTCTTTTCTGCCACCACTCTATCATGCTTGCGCAAAAGAGAGTGCTGCCCATTGCTCCACATAAACACCTCAAATTGAATTAAATGATTGAGTATTATGAAGCTTTTTGTAATGATATTTTCTTTCTGAACAACGTATCTTTGATGTAGGTATACAATGATCTTTGAATTATTTTCGTTTGAACATGTAGAGGAAGATGTTAGACATTATGTACGACATATGAGAAAGGCTAAATGTATAGACACTTTAATCATTATGACTGAACGTATGGAGTGCAAAAAAATATCACATCAAGAAAAAAACAATATAAATCATGCCTTTTGCATCAGGGAACTCGAATTGCAATGGGGAAGAATTTAACAAGATTTTTTGCATTGCAAAAAATCTTTAGCTTCTTAGCCGTGCTTCATTCATTGCAATACTGAATTTCATCATAAAATCTGCTTCGAACTTGTAACCAGCTTGTATCAAAGCACTAATGTTTGCAGTCAAATTGTTTAGTTCTTCAACGCTTGGGTTTCCATCACTATTGGCTTCAAAACTTTCTACAACGGCCCAAGTTTCTTTAGCGAGATCGATTGGATTACGTTCATTACCTAATTTAGCCCTTTCCTTTTTTTCTGCTGCATCGATAAGTACAGGATCAACCCAATAGAACAAAAACTCAATATGAGTAATTTTCCTGCCCTGCTTCTTGTAACTCCAACCTAGGTTCTGAGTCTTTTCATCAACAATGAATTTGATCCGATGTTCTTTAGACTCTATTTCTCGTATGGCCGGAGAAATAATTCGCTCAATAAAACTATTTGTCCTAGCGTAAGTTTTTTTTATCAGATTGCCCTTTTCATCTAGTAAACCAAAGAAAGCATGTAATTCTTCCAGTGAAAATGGGTTCAATTTTCCTTGGCCATACTTAAATCGACACAGAGCGGTATAAAGCCTCTTTGCATAATCCGTCTCTAACGCTTTGAATGTGTCGTTATAGATCTGACTATGCCCTTGCGACAGACACAGGTACTCATTCATGAGCAGATCATTAGGCACAATTGTCAATATCCCATCTTCGTAAGATACTTGCTTAAATAAACTCCGGTAGATAAATTTGCGCTTGTTGGGCTCCTGTAGACCAATAATTTTTTCACTTAATCTTTTGGCTGGCTCTTTGATCACATTATAAAGAGACCGATTATCCACTTTAAGCCATTCGCATAACACGTTTGATGTGAAGCTATAGTGAGGCGATAGAACTGAAGGTTTCGTGTTCGAGTCCTCCGGTACTGACCAATGTTCTTTGTCGAGTCTTGATAGCAATAGTGCGAAGATATCATGCTCCACGGGCGACATAGAAAGCTGTGAAAAAACCAGTCGATGCGCCTGTCTAAAAAAATCAGATGTTAACTGCCCTATTCTGTCAGTTTTAACTAAATTAGTGTTCATTTCGTGGCCTAAAGTTGATTAAGTCACATTTAACTCGTCAAGTACCAGAGTAAAACGTGACTTATAGTTCATAGGTCTGTCAGCAAGCCGCTTCGAGTCAATTCATGACGTTACGATGAAACTTACTTTAACGACCTGTTTGCACAATCATTTACGCTTAGTACCGAAACACCGGAGCAATGCGTGTCTTTAAAAGACATCCTATCAGAAAAAAGCAGAGTATCAAGTGTCTTTAAGAGTAAAAGTCACTTGATACTCTGCTTAATAAGCCGTTATTTCCTATGTTCAATTTTGTAATTGATCATATCCCCATTATATGAACGCATGAGAGAGTAAGATGTGTTTTTTAGCTTACCTATTGGATGTTATAAAGTTTTCTTCCGAAATTATCCACATCGAGGAGCTAAAATAGCAGAGTAGAGCGTGTTCATTGTCAGAATCAAACGATGCAATTATCAGAGTAAACAGTGTCAATTAGCAGAATCAAACGATGCAATTATCAGAGTAAACAGTGTCAACTAGCAGAGTATGACGTGTTAAATTGTATTGTAGGCTGCTGTTTTTAAAAGCTTAATTCAACCTCATAGATCTTTATAGATCTTTATAGATCTCTATAGACTCTTTATAGATCTTATTATATAAGCAGTGCATATGTGCATATGTTTCGCAAGCGAACATACACACATAGACACTGCGCAACAATATCGTTTTTATCTGAATTTAATAAAGACCAAAAGATCTATGACTTACCGAAGATAATGGCATACTTCGCTTTGCTCAACGCCTCTCGCCAGTTTTGCTGCTCGCTCCACGTAGCGTTAGTATGCTTCACATTATGCTGCCACAGCTCAAGCATCAATTTTAAGGTATTCCTATCAACGTCATTGCTAAAACTATCCCTGATCTGTTGGCCATCTTCAGGGGTCAAGACAACCGCTACCCATATTTGATCATCTTGCAGGACCAAGGTATTTTCACAAAGATAAAGTCGTTGTGGAGATTCATTAGCATTTGCTGGAATTTCGATACAAAAGTCATCCCTGGCATGAAAATACCAAAGACAAAAGGCTCGAACATCAAACACATGAGAATGCCAAAATACGTCTTCTAGCCTAGATATCAACACGTTAGCCACCGCCTCTACAGTCAAATCTTCGAAGATATGCCTGAGTTGAGGTTGGTACATCGACATTGGATCTATATCGTAAATAATGGCTTTTTTTTCTGCCTCAGCAACGCATTGGTAAAATTCAGCTACTTTCTCTCGATGAGATTCGAGCCCTAAGTCGCTCAATGATAACTGCAGCAATTCAGGCCACCACATAAAACCAAAGTGCGGATGAAAGGCAAAACGAGATCTGTTTTTAATCTGTATTTTTTTTGGGAATAGCATTACATGCAGAAGTTCTGACTTTTGATAATCATAATTACTATTCGTTAAAAAGTTCCACGCAGAGAAAATCAGTTTATAAGCAAGATACGTCCGGCACAGTTCCATTACCTCATAAGAGGTTAATCCCATATCCGCATACAGTTGTAGGTAGACTTCTATGCCACATGCACAAGAGATATTGGAGGTTTCATACTTAGCAAGGGCCATAGTATTGACAGCACTAGGTCTAAATATATAGCCACCCGCTCTAACTGCAGCGAAAAAATTCCCGTACCCGTGAGGATACCCAAGCGCCAAAGAAAAGAGATTATCAAGATGTGATAATTTCTGCTTGTTACCAGTATGGAATATTTCTGTCGCCCTGAACTGGCTTCGGAGGTCGTACAGATCTGATTCATTCAAAATTGCAGTGTTCATGTTTTCACCATGTTTACTGCGACACCCTCAAGTTACCTTATCGCAGACATGACAATGAACGCTGAAGGTTAAATTGATCAATGAAGGTTTGTTTTAGGCCGAGGGAAGCCTGAGCATCTTCATGCTCACACAAAAAGTGCTTGATAAGTATTGGTCAGCCTTTTACTTATGTCAATTTAGGGGCTCTTTAAGACCGCATAGTCCCTTTGTTCGTTTAAGTGATGCTAGCATTTTCATCAATATAAATAAGTCACTACACATCTCATTAATGGCACCATACTTGCTTTTCCTTCTGCTAGACCGGAGCGAAGCGACTGCTTTTAGCTAGCTATGAAGCGCGTTTGAAGCCAAACGGTCGTAGACAAAATACACCTTCAGCAATTCTTTTGCTTTTTGATATCGCCCCTAACGCGAAGCGTTAGGCAATGGCGATGCATTATATTTCTTTTACTAAAGATAATGCACATCGACTTTAGGTCGTGTGCATATCCGTTTTATTTATAAAACGCGGTATGTTCAGGAATAACTTTCGAGGTAAATATTCTTTGTAAGTAGAAAATAATCCGAATCCTGTCTAAAACAGCAATGGTCTGCATTAATATCTGAATTTTTAAGTGTGTGCTGATTATTTTTTGAACTGGAATTTTAAACAGATGTGACTAATCACTGGTAGCTAAACCAGTGATTATAAAGATATAAATTAGGTTCGAGTTTCTAGTATTTCGAGTAGTAAGAGGTCGAATTGCTCACCAAATGTAACACCGTGTTTCTCACGAATTATTTTAGTTGCTTCATAGACATAGATTGGTGGCAATGCCGTCTTAAGTTGTCTTAACCTCAGTTCTACATCACTCATTTTAGGTGTCTTTCTCTGTTGGACGATCTTACGCTCAGCTTCTTTTAACCGCTGTTCAGCATCCATTACACGCTTTGTATGCTTATTATCGCCCGTGAACTCGCGCTTTATCCGTGCAAGTAAATTTCGTACAGATGGTAATTTTAGTGTTGCAATGCGATCAGACTCAGCTTGCCTTAACACTTCACTTTGCCTTTTTTCTTTAAGACTTTTAGCCAGGCCATTTTTGACTTGCCACTTTCTCGCTCGACTAATCATTTTTCTCGTTTCGTCAAGCGTTAACCCTAAGCCAATGAAAAATTTTGGTTTGAAGAAAATTCTTGATGATTTATAGGTCCCGCTTTCGCGATCGAACTCTCTAACAACCAAAATCATATCAGCTGCTTCTAAATCATCTAATGCACCATGAACCGGATCACATGATTTACGACCATGCTTATATTGGCCATTATCGCCATCATATCCTGGTTCGTATGTATGTAGCTGACCAATCATCTCAGCAAGGCATTCAATTGATGCCTTAACTTCAAACAAATAAGGAGCGTCAGGATCGTAATCGGCACGATAAATCATCGCCCTAGCTAGGGCATCTAGGGTTTCTTCTCTCTCAGCGCGAATTGAAGCCTTTCTAGGCGGGATAGTTCTCGTTTTCCAGCTTCCGTCAGCTGTTTTCCATCGTTTGATGGTCGCACCACAAGCTCTTAACTTGCGTATGTAACGATTCTGGCTCCAGTTATGACGAGATAATAATCTGTCCAAACTTTTTGCCAGTGCAATGTTAGGCATGGGCAAATCAAAACACGGCTTGTATCGTCGCCAAGTGTTGCGTTCGGCTTGCCAAGCTTGTTGAAAAGTATCAAATACTTCCATCTGAATTACCCAATCCTAAAGCCAAAACAGGATTGAGCTGAAGTGATTTTCGATGCATCACAAATCCCTTGTTGTTGTTTTTTTAAATAAACAGGGTTGACCGCATGCGATACTCACATTAGAATTAACTCACAACAGTTGAGTTCTAATGCTGGCGCAAGCAGTTTTAGCTCAGTTTCAAAGACCCCGCCACTGCAATGGTGGGGTTTTGTTTTTATATCATTTGATTATTCTGTTTTTAAATCATCAATTTCACTCGGCTTTAGCACGAAGATTACACTCGGCACATCTAAATCTAATCGTTTAATCGCCTGTATCACAGCATTAAACGATTTGAACTCACGAAGCTTATTGCTTCTAGCAAAAGCACCTGACATATAACTCAGGCCACTCTCCCCCTTTAACGCGATCACATAATGAGTTGCATCTAGTGGTGATGGCATGATCATAAGCGATCTTTTATGCTTAGGATCGATTCGAAATAGATCTACAAGGCTATTTTGTGAAATCAGATTTAATTGCACTTCTGAATTTGGCACGTTGCCTCCAGTTCGTTACGGTAAATCACGCTAACCATTCTACCTTAGAATCAAACTAGATCAATCTTTTTTATAAAAAAGATACGCCAAATCACCGAATTAGTGATCTTTTTGGCATTCCTTAAAAACACATATTATCAACGGTGATCATTACATAAAAGATCGGAAAGATCGGTTGGATTTTTTGCAATGCAAATTTTTGTACAAAAAACATTCAGTAATTTGCGCGTTGGTATTGGTCAACTTGATTTATGCTAAGTTGATCCTAGCAGGATCGAAACCTATTACAACGTAACTATTGTCGAGAGGAAATGAGCAAGGATAGGAGTTTGGAGATAGATAGTAGTTGAGATTAAGACGAACGATTGGGCACATGGTTATCGATGACAAATAAACGCAACAATTGCTATCTTGAGGCGATAATAAGTTGATGGTGATGTGCAATAATGTTGATTTGCCTCATCATCACAAGCCAGTGCATAACAGGCACTATCCCAACGCTTTGATAGCGAATTTAATAATTTATTGATCATTTTATTTTTGTATCCGTAATGAATTTATTGCTTATCGTAAAACTTCCCTTTTTCGTAATCAGATTCAGCTTGATCAAAAGTATAATGCTTATTGTCGACTTTAATCCCCCCTTTATTGTTATCGTATTTGTTCATAAAACGGTCCTTTTCATCATCGTCATCCGTACTATCAGGCATCACAGAAAGTATATAGGCGAAAGCAGTTAAAAATGCAATAAACACTTGTCCTAGTGTAACTAAAATTAATAATAATAGGTCTAGTGAACCTTTGATAAAATGTTTTAAGC